>CANKZX010000012.1 GCA_947488275.1 Alphaproteobacteria bacterium
TTCATTTGTGATTTGAATTTCAATATTAAAGCGTTTGCCATCATGCCCCTTTGCCTTAATATCCATAATGGACAGCTTATCCGTGCGAAAACTTTGCAAATTATAAGGATTCATTAATGTCAGATCAAACACCTGATCATTCGGTCCTATAATGGCATTAATCAATGACATCAATAGGTCCTTATTTTCTTCAACGCCAAAGATTTTTTTAAACGCAATATCAATGCGGGGGTTGAGACGTGCCATGGGGATAATCTTTACAGTATTTATGTATACGCTTTCTTCGGAGTATAGCATGGATCTTATATGATCCAAAAGAATTGTTAGACAAAAAACGCCTTGTACGTTTAAAGCACAAAGCGTTAATTTATGATGATTACAAATAGATATCTCTTAAACTAAAAACGTATCCGCTGACGTATAGGGTAATCCCAACGCTGTAGAAACAGCATTATAGGTTACATGACCAAGACATACATTTAAACCTGCTTTTAAATGCGCATCATCACGTAAAGCCTGCTTATAACCCTTTGTAGAAAGCGCAACAGCAAACGGCAATGTTGCATTGTTTAATGCTAATGCAGATGTACGGGCAACGGCACCTGGCATATTTGTTACACAATAATGAATAACATCATCAACAACATAATAAGGATCCGAGTGACTTGTTGGTTTGCTGGTTTCAAAACAACCACCTTGATCAATGGCAACATCAACCATAACCGCACCTTTGCGCATTTTTTTAACCATATCTGCTGTGATCAGTTTTGGTGCGGCTGCACCTACAACCAATACGGCACCTACAACTAAGTCTGCTTCACAGACAAGCTTCTCAACAATATCAAGTGTACCTACTACCGTTTTTAAACGTCCTTCAAATTGGGAATCAAGTTCTTGTAAACGACGTGGATTTCGGTCAATAATTGTAACATCAGCCCCCATGCCAACAGCCATACGTGCGGCATTCACACCAACAACACCACCACCCAAAACAACAACTTTCGCAGGTAATACACCTGGCACACCACCCAATAAAACGCCCATACCACCTTGACTTTTTTCAAGCAACCAAGCGCCAACTTGAACAGACATACGACCAGCGACCTCGCTCATCGGTGCAAGAAGCGGTAGACCACCCCGTGCATCCGTTACCGTTTCATAAGCAATCGCGATGCATTCGGATTCGATGAGTGCTTTTGTTTGTGCTGGATCGGGGGCCAAATGAAGATAGGTAAATAGAATTTGCCCTTTACGAAGCATTTTGCATTCACTTAATTGCGGCTCCTTAACCTTAATAATCATGTCAGCTTTTGCAAAAATTTCTTCAGCTGTTGAACTAATTTCGGCGCCAACAGCACGATAATCATCATCACTATAACCGACACCCTGACCTGCTTGCGTTTGCACAAGTACAATATTACCGTGGCTAATAAGTTCACGCACAGAGGACGGTACAAGACCTACACGATATTCATGATTTTTAATTTCTTTTGGGACACCAATGATCATGTATTTTTCCTTTTAATGAGAGGGTTAAAAAAGATGCCCCTACCATATCACCCGCTTATCAAATTGGCGAGCATTTTTATAAAATATATTGCATTTAATAGTATTTTACTATAATTTCAACCTATAATTGAAAAATTTACAAAAAATATAAAATTTTAATATTATTTTATTATCTAACTCTCATATATAAATAAAAAAATTAGGCACCTCTCGTATCAATAAGACATTACACAAAATTACATAATGTCCTTGCATAAAGGTTAAAAACTTGATAGAAATCTCTGTACTTACTTTTGTTTTTAAACACACAATGGTCACATAGCTCAGCGGTAGAGCACTACGTTGACATCGTAGGGGTCACAGGTTCAATCCCTGTTGTGACCACCATTGACATCCCCTCTTTTTTACAGGCACACTTTGTATTAAAGTGACCCCTTATTGTGGATCGATATATGTGTATAAAGGTATTTATTTTTTCCCTTCTTCTGTCAACATTATGCGTCTTCATTATTGATGCAAATACAGCACAAATGCAGGCGATGATCCCTTCTTCTACACAAAAGACCTCATCATCTCTTCAGCCAATACTTTTACCACCAACAATACGCCCTCCTGTGCAGATATTAATACCACCTTCATCAAACCTTATTGAAATTGCACGACGATTAGTTAATAAAGGTGTATTGACGAATCCCTGGATGTTCCTTACACAAGCCTTTCGATATGGTTCATTCAAACCTGGTATTTATAAATTACGCTTAAATATGGATGCTTCGTCAGCGATTGAAACGCTCGCCAATCCGCCTATTTATAAACTAACGATCCCTAAAGGTCTTACCGTTGCTGAAATCACACGCTATCTCAATAAACAATCATTTTTAATGGGTGGTATTTTTACATTGCCGCTAGAGGGATCCCTTTTACCAGAGACCTATCGTGTATCCTATGGCGATTCACGTATAACCGTGTTGAAACGTATGGAAGATGCCATGTCCAAAACATTAAAAGAAGTTTGGGAGAAACCATCACCAACCAAAGAACTTATAGGGTCAGAAATGGGGTTATTGACCCTCGCATCAATTATTGAAAAGGAAACGGGACGCCCAGCAGAACGCCCTCATATCGCAGGGGTTTTTCTCAATCGACTCGCTAAAAAAATGCGCCTTCAATCCGATCCTACGGCTAGTTATGCTGTTACGGGCGGAAAACAACCACTCGGACGACCAATAACAAAAGCGGATCTTGCCGTAAATTCCCCCATAAATACGTATGTAACCGCAGGCATTCCCCCGCAACCAATTGCCTGCCCAGGAAAAGCGGCTCTTATCGCTGTCATGGAACCATTACGCACCCAAAACTTATATTTCGTTGCTGACGGCACAGGTGGACATCAGTTTAGCGAGACACTTGATCAGCATAATATGCATGTTAAAAAATGGCGAAAGCTTCAAAAGAGTAAATAGATTTTGATTTTATTCTGCTTCTTCATTCATTTTTGTATAATCAACAACTTTTTTAACGCCTGAAATCTTGCTCGCAATTTCAAGAACCTGATCAACCTCAGCCTGATTTTGTGCAATGCCCATAACATAAACAATACTATCAACTGTCTTGATACTATAATTAAGTGAACGAATATTTTCACCAAAAAGCATTTGTGATTTTATTTGTGTGGTAATCCATGAATCCTGCGTTACCGTACCAATCGCATCACCAAAGGAGGCTGCTTCATCTATCGGAGTAATATTATTCAGCACCTTTTTAATGCCTTTTACTTGCCAAGCTAAACGTTCCGCCTCTACAATCCATTCTTGATTTGGCACATCGCCTGTTAATAAAACTTCACCATTTTGCACATTCACACCAACGCGTGCATGAAGATCGGGAGAAAAACCATAATATTTGGCCTTGATTAAAACGGACATTTGACTATCACTAAACGTCCCTGTTACACCTTTTTCACGTGTTGCAAGTGTGCCGACAGTCGTGGCACCACCAACAACGAGTGGTGCGACACAGCCCGATAGAAACAATACAGACGTACTTGTTAGAAATGAAATTATTATTATTTTCTTTTTATTAATGATCATGATTCATCAACCTGCCACGCATTTTCAAGATGTATTATCTGCTTTCCAGCCGATAATAGAACAACATCAAAACGAAACAAAGAAGAATTTAAATCATTTTCACTTATGTAAAAAAGCAGAGCATTTTCAATACGTTTTTGTTGCCGTGTATGGAGACATTCAAATGAATCGACCTCATATTTTCGGTATTTAACCTCCACAGCAACAAGCGTATCACGATCACGCATCAATAAATCAATTTCACCATATGGCGTACGATAACGAGAGGCAACCATCATAAACCCTTTTTTCTCAAGGTAAACCTGCCCTAATTGTTCGGCACATACACCACGTTCATAGGTATTTTTTATCATGCTCCTTTGATTTTTCTGCATATATAAAGCCAGGAAATGAACATAACACAATCAAGGGTGCCATGTTGGCGTTAACTTACGAACGGCATTATTATTAAGCTCTGTCACATAAAGATTGCCTTTTGCATCAAGGGCAAGGCTTCCAATACCAAGGAAATTCGCCCCCGTTGCAATACCATTATAACTTGTTGCATTATTTGATGGACTTTTACCACCCGCAATAACTTTAATTGTTCCTGTTGCCGCCGATACGTACTGCACAACGTCGATATAAGCATTTGATATATAAAAACTTCCCGTTTGATCAAACACAACGGCTTTTGGAAGGTATAAACACGCGCTTGTGGCCGCTTGCCCATCATTATTTCCTGAATATTGTCCTGATTGCCCCGCAACAACTGAAATATTAGTGATCGCACCTGTCGTTGAAATCGCTATTTTTTGAATAACCCTATTATTTAAATCTGCTACGTACAAATTACCCCAGGGATCAAAGGTAATACCATAAGGTGTATTAAATTTTGTCGTTGTTCCTGTTATGGGCGCACCTGATGTGCCATTTACACCAGCAAACAACGTTAACGTATATTTTCCTGTTGTAGAAGCTGGCGGTGTTAACTTCCAAATGACATGCTTTGTTGAATCCGATAAATAAATATTATGATTCGTATCGATAGCAATCCCTTTAATCGTGCCAATATTTGCACTATATAGCGCATTAGGTGAATAGGTAAAATTGGTTGTTGCCGCTGTTTCATTTGTTGCAATTACCGTTTGTACATACGTTTCATTACTGGATGGTGTCAGTAATAAAATACGATTATTTGAATCCACCACATACACATTGGCAACATCCGTTGCTACAGCCGATGGATTGGATACGTTCGTTGTTATGATTTTACCCGATGTACTTGGCAATGGAAACTTTCTAATTCCGCCACCCTCTGTAATAAATAAATTACTTTCGCCCCCAATAGCGGCACTTTGCGCGGAAGATAACGATGCAAATAAAGACATATTATAACCATATGACTGAGCTGCATGAACCGTTACAACATGCGTCAAAACAAGAGAAATTGACAAAGCGAACAACTTAATATATAAATTCATATCATTCTCTTTTTAAAAATATAATAATTATACTATAGTTAAAAATAGTTAACAAAATATTAAATATTCAAAATTTTATCTCATCATGAGACAGGCTTTGAAAAAAAGATTTAAATTTAATAAAAATTTCACATATTTGACTAATTATCTTGCTATCCCCTTTTTAAATTGCTATTTAAAAAAGCAATTCAGCAAGGACGACCAGTCTTAATTGCAGCGATGATTGGAAAAATAATTATTTTATGCTCAAAAATACACATTTTCAATTTGTCTTACAAAACAATCATTTTTGTCTTTTTGAACAAAAACAATGGTCTATTGATTTATCAACCCCCATGGGAACTGAGATTTTAATCCGCGTTCCTGATCCCCATCATAAAACTGAATATTTATCAACCATTGAATGGATTCATTTTGCCGAACAACAACCTCAAATTGAACTCTTAACATTAAAAATCATTGAAAAACTTCTGCGTAATGCACATAAATTAGATCCCGTTTTTGCCCCTTATTATATCAATGTTCCGCCACCTGTTATTACATGTGCCTTTGTTAATCAATTAAAATTACGCCTAGACCAGGCAGGCATTCCTTATAATTTTATTGGTATTGAACTTACTGAACGATTACCTGTTTTAGACGTTAATGCCTTTCAACTTGGTGCAGATGCCTTGCAAATACTTGGAATTCCCTTGGCTCTTGATGATTATGGGCAGGGGTATGCAACCATGCATTTTTTAAAGGATCTAAAGGTTGATCGTGTAAAAATTGATCGCACGTTATTAAGATTAGCGAAAAATAACCACACCGAACGTTTAACATTGCTATCGTTACTGGATTTCGCAACCGAATTTAATGTTGAAGTCATTGCAGAGGGGATCGAGACCGAAACAGATTACCAATTTGCCTGCCATTTAAAATGTGATGGATTACAAGGGTATCATATTGATTTGCCAAAAATGCTAATTCCTATTGACGGCTGAGATTCCCCTTATTACAAGTAAAGAGAGCGTTATTTAATGTTATTGGCTATTGCCCTATCACTAATTTGATATTGAATACGCGCCCATCATTGAAAGGATTTTTAAAATGACCACACGTTTATCCGCTTTTACATTTATGTTATGCACAAGCACTCTTACGACATCAAGCATAGCTGGCATTTATTTAGGTGTTCAGGCAGGCGGTGGCATGTTAAAAGGGGATCACATATATGATAATCCGACAAACACATCCACAAATCAAGGTGCCACTGCTATGCGCGCAATAGGTGGCGTTTATGGTGGTCATTTAGGTTATTTTTATAGTCCTGTTGGGGGTCGTGCCTTTTTCTTTGGTGAAGCCCTCGGTCTTACAGGATCCGCTAAACAACAAAAGGATCTAGCGGTAACAGGCGGCACAAAAGAGGGTATCTTTTCTATTTCCCGAAAAATGACATTAGGCGCCGCTGGTGGTGGAGGAATTTTTGTTAATCCGATGGTCGGTTTTTATGTAAAGTTAGGCTATGAACAAACAAAATTTGATTTTTCATACACGCAATTAACATACGGAACACAAGCATCAGAAAGTTTTTCAAAAAAATCAACAGGTGTTAATTTTGGTGGTGGGTTGCTATACAAAATAACAAATTCAGTTTTTGTCAATGGTGAATACACTTATGCAACAGGTAAAAAAATACGTGTTCGATCATCGGATAGTGCGATTAACGGAGCACGTCGTGGGTATTCATTTACACCTGGTGAACATCGATTAATGTTAAAATTAAGCTACATGTTTGGTTAAGAAGTCACAATGATGAACAAAAAATTTTTAATTATAAGCGGTTTAATTGTCGCAGGTTTAGCCTTATTTTTTATGCGTCACAATGATGCACCAAAAGAAGCCGCTGCCGTCACCCAAACCCAAGATATGAAGGCAAATACAAAAATAGATGCAGAATTAACAGATGCATCACCACAACCCGCCAACGATGTGCCACCTATACCACCAACGCAAACACGTGATGTCAAATCATTACCAGAATTTAAAGTAGGCGTTACAGCGGGACCACATGCTACGATTATGGAATTTGTAAAACAACAAGCCATAATGGAAGGTCTTAATATTAAAGTTGTTGAATTTAATGATTTTATTTTACCAAATGCAGCACTTGATCATGGTGATGTGATGGCAAATTCTTATCAGCACAAAATATTTTTAGATGATCAATGCAAAACACGCGGATATCACCTAACGGCTGTTGCGCGATCCGTCGTGTTGCCATTAGGTGTTTATGCGTTTTCTTTGAAAAACCTAAATGATCTTAAAGTCGGTGGCACTGTTTTGATTCCAAATGATCCAACAAATGGTGCACGGGCGTTATTATTACTGAAAAAATTAGGACTAATCACCCTAAAAGATACCACCTTCCCAAGTATTATGGATATTGATGATAATCCCAAAAAGCTCATCATTAAAGAACTTGACGCACCAATGCTGCCCCGTGCAATGATTGACGCAGACCTTGCTGTTATCAATACAGATTGGATTTTTGTAGCAGGTCTTGATCCATCAAAAGCCTTAGCAAAAGAAGAAAGCGATTCACCATACGCAAATATTATTGTGGTACGTAGTGGGACTGAAAATGACCCAAATGTAAAGAAATTTGTGGAAGTTTTTCAAAGCCCTGCCGTAAAGAAATTTATCGAAACCGAATTTAAAGGCGCTGTTATCCCTGCCTTTTAACCCCAGTTCAGGATTATATAACAGAAAACCCTATATGTCTCCTACCGTCATCACGAAAAAGCCAAAGGCTTTTGTGGTGATCCAGTGGCTGTTATTTCGGAAGTGGCTATTTTACTCAAAAAGATTATTTTTCTGGATGGCCACACTAGCTTACGCTGGTTCGCCATGACGGCTGGAGTATAGGGTTTTATTAAAATGTAATCCCGAATTGAGGTTTTTAGTATTACCTCCTTTCACAACATCGAAAGGGAGATGTATCATCAGCCAATACGTCGCAATGTACCTGTTGTACTATGTCCCTCCATCAAATCAACGAGAAGAACCTCGCCACCACGTGCCTGCACAAGCGAAGCGCCAACAACACGGTCAATTGTATAATCAGCCCCTTTGATCAATACATCTGGCTGAAATAACTCAATCAATTCCAGTGGCGTTTCCTCGTCAAACAAGACAACAGCATCAACAAAACTGAGCGCCTCTAACACATGAGATCGTGTTTCTTGATCATGCACAGGACGGCTATCACCTTTTAAACGCTTAACCGATTGATCAGTATTCACAGCAACAATTAATTTATCGCACGCCGCCGCAGCTTGTTTTAAAATATGAAGATGCCCTAAATGCAATAGATCAAAACAACCATTGGTAAATCCTATCGTCAACCCTTGACGTCTCCACATTTTAATAGAATCAACCGCCTGTTCACGTGTAGAAATTTTAGGCATTTTACCATGCAGAAAATCACCATGATGGTATGTTGCCTGTAATTCATCCATCGAAACTGTTGCCGTTCCAACTTTTCCAACAGCGATACCCGCCGCTGTATTTGCTAAATGCGCAGCATCTTCCATTGACATACCGCCAGCTAAAGAAACGGCCAGGGTTGCCACAACGGTATCACCAGCACCAGAAACATCAAAGACTTCTTTCGCGACAGTCTCTATATGTTTTTCAGTTGTTTGGGTGACCAATGTCATACCATCCGCCCCTTGCGTAACCAAAACAGCTGTAATATCGAGCGTTTTACATAAATCACGTGCAGCGTTCACAATATCAATCTGCGTCGTTAATGGGTACATTGCCACATTGGATAGCTCTTTAACGTTTGGTGTTAATAATGTAACACCACGATAACGATCGTAATTCTTTCCTTTAGGATCGACAATAACCTGAACACCCGCTTTACGAGCAATCTGAATCAATAGTTGACAAAACTCATCATCAAAAATACCCTTGGCATAATCAGACAAAATCACAATATTTGATTCTTTAATCGTTTTACCAAACTCATGAAGAAGCTGACTTTGAAGCTGAGGTGAAAGACGATGAATAACCTCATCATCCACACGAAGCATTTGCTGCCCCCCTGCAATAAAACGTGTTTTGCACGTAGTTGTTCGCGACACATCCCGCAAAACGATTGAATTAAGTTGTTTTTCTTGCACTAAAAGTTCTTCAAGTTCATTCGCCCCCGCATCATCACCTGAAACTGTTAAAAAATGACATTGCCCACCAACTGATAAGATATTACGTGCAACATTTCCTGCCCCACCAAGAACTGTAAAATTTCGCTGAATCTGCAACACAGGAACGGGTGACTCTGGGGAAATACGATCGACTCTGCCATACACAAAACGATCAAGCATCACATCACCTATACAGGCAACAACAGCTGTCTCAAAACACTTTTTTAAATCGATCTGCATAAAATTTAATCCTTTTAAATACGGAGCTTACTTGGGATTTGTGCAAAAATAAGGAGCACGTTTTTCTTCCTTGTCATGGCGAGCCCAAAGGTCATGGTCATCCAACTCCCCCTAGATCACCACAAAAGCCTTCGGTTTTTTCATGATAACGGCGGCTTTGAATCGTGTAATTTATTTTTACATAATTCCTTAATCCGCCCTCTTTTCTACTTTTCGTGCCGCAACCTTTTGCGCAATAGCACGCTGCCTTTGAAAAAAGGCACTACGCATGCCGACATAAAAATCACTCGACATTTTCTCAAGATCTTTTAACCCCTGATGAACTTGCCAACGTTTATCAAGCCCATCAATCCCATAAACAGCCCTTAAAATATGACGTTGCTGCCTGTGATGATTATGCGCACGATGACGATTATTAGCCGCATAACTTAATGGATCCATATAAAACTCACCTACTCGACTATATGCATCACGGAACGATGAAGGCCCCAAAACAGGCAAGATCACATAAGGCCCCGTTTCAATTCCCCATGTAGCAAACGTCTCATTAAGGGTTGTGGTTTCTTTTTCAAGCCCCATTCCACCAGCAGCATCCATTAATCCCAAACACCCGACAGTCGTATTCAGGACAAAACGAAAAACAGTTCGAAACGCGCGCTCTCCCTCCCCCTGCAAGGTATGATTCATTGCTGTAATTGGTGAAAAAATATTATCAATTGCATTACGGACACCAACCTTTATGGTATCATGCACGGCTACATCATATAACGTTGCCACGGGTTTTAAAAACAAACCATCTATAATTTGGTTAAATCCAAATATAACACGATTCAAGGGCTCTAACGGATCATTATCTTCAATCGCACCACTTTCCTCCTCTTCCTCATCACCTAATATTTCATCAGGCTGATCATCCTTTAATAATAAGTCCCCCTGAGATTGCTTTAATGATGATTTTTCATTCTGTGCATAACTTACTGTTTGCGCCAAAATCATCACAAACATAAAAAGGAAAAGGGTATATTTTTTCATAAAAAATCTCGTTGTAACAGGAAACTAGGAATTTGTGCAAAAAGAAGGAGCACGATTATCTTTTCTTCTTCCTTGTCATGGCGAGCCCAAAGGGCGTGGCCATCCAGAAAAACAGGCACTTCTGAAATAAGAGCCCTGAATCACCACACGACCAGCGGCAGCTGGTGATGACGGCGAGTTTGAATTGTATAATTTATTTTGCATAATCCCTACACTTGCGTTGCGGCTGCTTTTTTTATCTTTGCACGTTTTTCTTTTTTGGAAAATACTTTCTTCGTTTCACTCTTAGACGTCTGCACGGTAATAAACTGTATCTCTGATTTAAACTCATCCACAAAATCATCAATGGTTGTATAAAACGGCTTTTGAAAAACAAAATCTTTCGGATATTGAATTGTAAAACCATGATAACGCGCGACACTTTCAACAACCCACTTTACGATAGCTTCGCTCCCTCGTAAATAAGGCATCGCATGTGTTTGAGTGTACATTATGTTCGCTAGATCTTCTTTGATGCCTGCAACATCTTTTTTGTCCCGTAAAATAGCTTTTTCCCAATACTCGGCGCATACTTCGGTTAGCATATTAATATATTCACGCGGTGTATGAGATACGATATAAAATGATTTTTGCGAAAGCATATCAAGCGAAACAGGTGATACACCATTTTTACGAGACGCATCTGGTTTAAAAACGCCATATACCGTACTGGTTGGAACACGTGCATCTTTTACAACAAGATGCATATCCAATCGAATAACTTTTAAACCATCTTCATGACGTTGTTCCATTCGTATAAAACGCTTTGCTTTTGCGTTTGGTACATTGAAAAATAAAATATCAAGGCTTTCCGATTCATGCCTTGCAAGCCGCACAAGACGCTCATCATTTAAATACTTAGGATCATATTTATAATGATTGATTAAGATATCACGGGCATGCTCAAGATTGCTTTCATCCAAACAATTTTTTTGATGCACAAGGTACAACGACTGATACGAACGATTACTCTTAATATAAACAATATTATGATCTTGTTGTGCGTCAAGGGTACTCAATTTCGTGCGCATAAATACATTCATTTCATTGTGCCATTGCCCACGAACGGGTGAAAATTCTAATAAAAACTTTGTATCTTTTGCGCGTAACCGCCCAAAAGAATCCTTAGACCGTGAATTTGTTTTTACCGCTATTTCGTGCCTGAACTTTGCTAACCCCGTGGTTTCATCACCCAAAAATTCAGAAAAATATGAGTGAAGTGCTTTTTTCCCATTAAGCGCACGCTTAACGTACATTGATATTGATTTTTGCGCCCAGTTAATTGCATCCTCGGATTGAGATAAAAAAAGCTTATGCCCTTTTTCATTACCATAAAGATGATATTTTTTACTCTGATCGGATTTTGAATCTTTTGCGGCAAAAGAAGTCGCATCACACAGCAGATAAGAAATCAAACAACAAAGGGTTAATCCTTTTATTTTCATAGCAAGCATTCTCATTTTATTCATCACGCAGTCTATACTCACCACCGATGATTTTATGCGCTTCCCTCGTCATGGCGAGCCAGCGTAAGCTGGTGTGGCCACCCAGTTATCAACATAACAGCCACTGGATCACTACGTTTGCTTAATAAAACGCGTGATGACGGTGGGTGATCAAGAATTACGTTCTGCTACAAATCATCAGTGTTCAGTATATAAGAAATTATAGGTAAAATCTTTACAAAAAATCCAGATGAAAATACCGATCTGCATTAGTTGGCACAGAAACCATCAAACCAAAAAGAAAAGGCACGCCGCGCTTGCCCAATCAGCAAAGACTCCCCATCAATTACAGAAAGTCCCTGTCGTTTTGCCATTTGAATAAGTGGTGTTGGCTGAGTAAGTGCAGGGAAATCATTTCCTATTATTAAACCAAGAGAGCTCAATAGATCCCGATCCTCCCTTGGTTGATAAACCCAATCCACAATACATGACACACCTTTAGGCATTGATGGAGTCTCTCCTTTACGCCCTAATGATGTTGCATTTATAAAAATATCTGCACACATATCAGAAAGCGATTCTATTGACACAATCTGATCCACACACTTTGTCACCGAACAAATCTTCTCTACTTTTTCTACATCACGAACCGCCAAAGTAAGCCCCCCAATACCACATTGTTTCAACGCCCAAAGAGTTGCCAGAGCAGCCCCCCCTGCCCCCATCACAACAGCCGTAGCACCACCAATCCCCATCCCCTGAAAAATATCATCAATCGCTAACGCATCCGTGTTTGTCGCACGCACAATCGAATGTCCCAGATCATCATTACCATCATATCGCAACACATTCGCCGCCCCAACTGATTGCGCAACAACATCTAGCACAAGACCAGGGTACGACATTACGCGTGTTTTATACGGAATCGTTACGCAAAGCCCCCTGTACCCTCGTTGCCATGCCTCATCTAATACCGTATGTTCATAATTAGGTACATCAATAAGATCAAATACAGCATCAATTTTACGCCTAGCAAACCATGTATTGTAAATAACAGGTGATAGCGTATACGAAATGGCACGCCCTAAAAGCCCATAACGAATTTGCTCACAATAAGCCCCCCCTTTTAACGAAAAGTCATCATTTTCCCTGTGGATAACCCTGTTAATAACTGTGTGCATAATCCCCCCTGATCCTCTGTATAAAAGTTAACAACTTATTAATATTTCGCCCCCTTGTGGATAACTCCCTTTTTATCCACAGAAAAATTACTTTTTTCACAGCCTGTGGATAACAGCAAAAAGCATCAACCAACAATCACTTTCTCCTGTGGATAACCCTGTGTATTAAAAAGTTATCCCCATTTTTCACAGACCTACTAATACTACAACCTTTTTATATATTTATTATTATAGAGAGAGGGAGGGGAGAATAAAACAATTCGAATAGCTAATGACAGCGCTTTAAAAGTAAGGTACTATACGGATACGATATGTCTATTCATATGGATAGCCATAAGGTCAAAAAAGGAGGATTTTATGTCACGTTATGATGATCACACAATTACACGATCACGTTCAATGATTGGAGTTGATGAAGGGCTTCGTTCATTCATGGTTCGTGTTTATATGTACATGGCATTGGGACTATCACTTACAGCGATGGTTGCTTATTATGTTGCCTCAACACCTGCTTTAGTAAAAGCTCTTGTTGTTCCCCCGATGGGATATGTATTTATGTTTGCACCACTAGGCGTTGTTTTGTTTCTTAGTTTTCGTCTGGATCGGATTGCTGCATCAACGGCACAAATGTTGTTTTGGGCATACGCTGGGTTAATGGGAATTTCCTTATCGATGATTTTCCTTATTTACACAAGCGCAAGTATTGCCAAGATCTTCTTTGTATCTGCGTCTCTTTTTGGATCGATGAGTTTGTATGGGTATACAACGCAGCGTGATCTCACATCGATGGGGTCGTTTTTAACAATGGGGCTTTGGGGAATTATTTTAGCCAGTCTTGTTAACATATTCCTAAAAAGTGGTCCAATGGAAATGGTGATTTCTATTATTGCTGTGCTCGTTTTTACGGGACTAACAGCATACGATACACAGACGATTAAAGAAATCTATATGAATTCGGATGATCAAGATGTCGCTACAAAAAAGGCGGTCTTTGGCGCCCTTCAGTTGTATCTTGACTTTGTGAATATCTTTTTGTCTTTGTTAAGATTGTTTGGCGAACGTCGCTAATCTTTTAGTATTATCTGATATTTTTAAGAAACCCAGTGAAAACTGGGTTTTTTTTTTACGGTTAACAAACCTGAAAGGATGATTGTGTATAATTGAAGTAATCGTTTTTATGAGGTATATTGATTGATGTGTTTGTTAAGAGGGGAGGTTTTGTGTTAAAATTACTCGTTTGTTTGCTTGTTTGGAAAAATTGTTATGCGATTGATTATTGGATCTCATCTGAAAAAGTAAGAGACGATCGATTAATGCTGTTTAATATTTGTGATGAGTCTGTTGATTTTTCTTGTAAAAACCTGAACATACAAAGGGAGGCTCAAATCATCAAAAATGTAAAGCCCAAACATTTAAAAACAGGTGTTATTGACGAGGTTTGTTTTGGTGACTGTCTGACAACCTTTTTAATTCAGCTGGAGGAAGGGTTATATCCTGCTGGTGTGACGGATTATATTGTGTTACGGGCAAACAAGATAATAGGGGCTCCGTTAGCTTTTTCATACAAAAATATGCCTGGGGTTGATGTCTGCCTGGGGTGGTGTGATCGATCTTTGGTAAATTGCCTTGTGTTGCGTCTTATTGTTACCAATCCTAAGGGAATTGTTGTTGAGGAAGATCAGGATATTCTTGAGACCCCCGATTTATTTGTAACAAAAAGGTTTGATCATGGTTTTTATATACAAACCCCTCGTTATTCTTCTGGAGAGAGAGAAAAATACACTCAAATGCTTGCTTATTTGGCGTCCGATATAAGGGGGTATCGTTCATAAGCGTGAAAAAAAAGAAAAATTAGAAATATATAGTTGTTTTTTGTTCGAAAAAGTGGTTATCTGTGAATGGGCCTGCTTGGTGGAATGGTAGACACAACAGACTTAAAATCTGTCGAGAGTAATCTCGTGCCAGTTCGAGTCTGGCAGCGGGCACCATAATTTGATGTTTTATATCAGATTATTATCATTCCTTTTCCTGTTCATATGAACAAACATGTTCCCCTTCCCCTATAATTTCGCTATGATGTGCACACGACAATACACAAAATGAAGTTGCATTTATGAATATTACCAATATCATTCACCCTGAAGGCTGGCGTTTTGTTGGCATTTTTGCTTTTGTTGCACTAATAATGATGCTTTTCTCCCAATTTGCGGGATGGATTGGTCTTATTTTAACTGTATGGTGTTTTTATTTTTTCCGTAACCCAAAGCGAATGACACCTATTCGTGAAGGATTGCTTGTTTCTCCAGCGGATGGGAAAGTGGTTATCGTCAAAGAGGTTGTGCCACCTGCGGAGCTAGAAATGGGCACAGATCCCCTTGTGCGTATTAGTGTTTTTTTAAATATATTTGATGTTCACATTAACCGTATTCCAATGGATGGTATTGTAAAGCGTGTGATTTATCATTCAGGGCGTTTTTTCAATGCGGCGCTGGATAAGGCGAGTGAATATAACGAGCGAAATACGATTGTGATCGATACTGAATTTGGTGATGTTGCTTTTGTCCAGATTGCAGGTCTTATTGCGCGACGTATACGATGTGATGTGATCGAGGGTGATCGCGTAGCCGTTGGCAGCCAGTATGGGCTGATTCGGTTTGGTAGTCGTATGGATATTTTCTTGCCGAAAGGGATGAACCCACAGGTTTGTGTTGGGCAGCGTGTAATTGCGGGTGAGTCGATTTTGGCTGATTTTAAAAGTGATGAAGGACCGCGTCAAGGGCGCATTGTGGAGACATTGTAATGGCATTCCGACGAAAAGTAGATCACACAACAGAAGGAAGGCAAAGGTTTTTTCGTAATCGGATACCGATTCGTTTTCGTGGACGTCGTCCTTTAAAGGCTCAGACGTTGACGGGAATGATTCCTAACATTACGACGTTAATGGCTTTATGTTGTGGGATGACCGCGATTCGTTTTGCGTTGTTGGAAAAATGGGAATTTGCTATCGTTTCTGTTTTGTTAGCGGCTATCTTAGATGCATTGGATGGGCGGTTGGCGCGTTTGCTTAATAGCACGAGTCGATTTGGTGCGGAACTTGATTCATTTGCTGATTTTTTAAATTTTGGTGTGGCGCCTGCGTTGATCATGTATTTGCGTGGTTTATCGCATTGGGGCGAAATGGGCTGGGCAATTGCTTTGTTTTTCACAATTTGCATGGTTTTGCGTTTAGCACGTTTTAATGTGATGAGTGTGGCGCTTAATCAGCCGGCATGGTTACAGGGGTTTTTTATTGGTGTACCTGCTCCCCTTGGTGGGTTTCTGGGGTTATATCCCATTATTATTCAGCATGCTTTTCCATCATTGCTATGGGTTCAATTTCCCGCATGCTATGCTTTCTTTATGATTTTAGCGGGGGGGCTAATGGTGAGTCGTATCCCAACATTTTCATTAAAAAAATTGATTATTCCATCATCATTTGTTATGCCATTTCTGTTGGCATTGTTTACATTTATTGGATTATTGTATAGTTACCCTTGGTTGATTCTAACATTAATTGGCGTTGGGTATATAGCGATGATACCGTTTGCATTTATTGCTTTTAAAGCATACGAACGCAAAACAAATATTCACGACGACGATGTGCTAAGAAAGCCTGTTGATAATTAAAACGAGGGTGTGATGGTCGGAACGGCGGGATTCGAACCCACGACCCCTATCCCCCCAGAATAGTGCGCTACCAGGCTGCGCTACGTTCCGATTGCCCTGTTTAAGAGCAGTATACTTTATGCAATATAACGTTCTTGCGGGAGGATGGCAATGTTTTTCGATAAAAAGTTTATATTTGAATGGCGTGAAGATCCGTATAGCGTTTCCTCACCCAGGAATCATGATTTTGGTTTAGTTTATGATGACGCATTGCCCGCATCTTTTGTTTATGTAGAGACGCCGTTTGGTCTTTGGCGGGCGCGTTATTTGGATGATCAGTCGATTTGTCATTTTGCCCCAACGAACATCTCGGGTAAATCGTGGCAAGAATGGAGTTTATTGCCCAATGATGTGGTTAAACCGATTGATGAGTTGCCAGAGACGATTGTTGTTTATGGAACATGCTTTCAGATTGCTGTGTGGAAGGCGCTCATTGACATTCCATTTGGGACGACAACAACGTATACAGGAATAGCTGAACGTATTCATAATCCAAGGGCTGTGCGTGCGGTTGGCTCTGCGATTGGTGCGAATCGTATTGGGGCGTTTATTCCTTGTCATCGGGTGTTGGCAAAAAATGGAGGGCTTGGTGGATTCAGATGGGGATTGCCATTGAAGAAAGCTTTGTTAGCCTATGAGGCGGAGATTGTGCGTTCAGTAAAAGACTAATTTGTGGAATTATTCAGCATCCACTTCCCTCGTTATCCTCGTGCTTGACACGAGGATCTTTGCTGTTCAGGCAGCATATGACTTGTTTGGAAAGGTTTTTATCGCACAATGGTTTTTTTCTTTAAAAAATTTATGACTATTATTTTGGATTTTATTTTGCCGCGACGGTGTTTGATGTGTGGCGATTTTACTCAGCAAGATGATGTTACATATACATTTGAATCGGTGTCACAACCATCTCTGTGCGGAATGTGTTGGCAGCAATTATCGTTTATCACAAAGCCATGTTGTTTGAATTGTGGTGCATCGTTAGCGTTTGATGGGGATGCGTGTCGTTCCTGTTTTAATAAGGCATTTATATTTGATTCGGCGCGTGCTGTTCTGACTTATAATGATACAGGTAAAATAATGATTACGCGCTTTAAGCATGGGGGACAAACGGGTTATGCACGTTTATTTGCACCATGGATGCGGAATATTGCTTTGAATTTTTTTGATGATCAAGATTTAGTGAACGAAAGTAATTGGGACGCGATTGTGGTTGTTCCATTGCATCCTTTTCGATTTATTAAACGTGGATTTAACCAGGCAATGATGTTGACGCAATACATGGGGATACCATTGCCTGTTTTGGTGAAAGCATTAAGGCGTGTGCGACATACAGCATCGCAGGGACATCAATCATCGGATGATCGGAAAAATAATATGCATCGTGCTTTTGTGGCCGAAGAATCATATGTAAATGGGAAACGTTTGTTATTAATCGATGATGTTATGACAACGGGGGCAACGCTTAATGAATGTGCGGCAGCATTAAAAAATGCAGGGGCAATTCGTGTTGATGTCTTGGTGCTTGCCCGTGCGATTCGTGCCTAATTAAAAAAATATCCTCGGATTTTGCCCGAGGATAATACAGTTAATTTATAAGATTTAAGCGTCTGAGTACTTAAACGCTTGGGCGTTTGTTGCCTGCTTGTTTTTTACCAAAAGATGGTTTTGATTTAAAGCCAGTTTTAGTGCCACCTTCAGGACGGCGTGCGCTTTCAGATCGACCGCCTTCGAAACGATTACCTTCAGGGCGGCGTGCGCCTTCTGGCCTGCTACCCTCGAAACGATTACCTTCGCGTCTGCCTTCTGGATTGCCGCGATATCCACCTTCGGATCGGTTACCTTCAGGGCGGCGTGCGCCTTCTGGCCTGCTACCTTCGAAACGATTACTTTCGCGTCTGCCTTCATTTGGATTACCAAAAGCGTCGGAGCCTTCGGATCGACTCGGTTTATTGGAACGTTCACCAAATTCACTTGGTTTTCCACCGAATCCACCAGAGCGACCACCGCCAAATCCGCCTGGTTTTCCACCGAATCCACCAGAGCGACCACCGCCAAAACCACCTGGTTTTCCACCAAATCCACTTGATCGTCCGCCGCCACCAAATCCGCCGCCGCTTCGTTTACGATCAGATGAGCTACGTTCAGATCGTGCCCCTTTAGGAAAATCAATAGGTGCGCCTGGATTCATGAGTTGGCTAATTGCACGCCATTTATGACGATCATCTGGTGCCAACAAACAAAGAGCTGAACCTTCTGCACCTGCGCGACCAGTACGACCAATACGGTGAATATAATCTTCTGGGCATTGTGGTAAGTCATAGTTAATGACGTGACGAATATGTGGTACATCAAGACCGCGGGCGGCGATATCGGTGGCAACCATAATACGGCTTTTATTGGCACGGAATGATTTAACAACGCGTTCACGTTTGCGTTGATGCAAGTCGCCATGGATTGCATCAGCTGAATGATGTTCATCACATAAACGTTCTTTTAAATCTTCGCAGCTCATTTTTGTTTTAACGAATACGATCACAGAACCTTCACGTTCATTTAATTCACGTAACAAATGAGCGAATTTTTCAGAATGGGATGTGTGAATCACGTCTTGCTTAATGTGTGCAATTGGTGTTGTTGTAGAACCAATTGAAATTCGTTTTGGATCACGAAGATAACGTTTTGAAAGACGTACAATGTTATCTGGCATTGTTGCTGAGAACATTAACGTTTGGCGTTGTTCGTGCATCACTTCAATAATGGTTTCCAATTGTTCACTGAACCCCATGTCAAGCATACGATCAACTTCATCAAGGACGAGAAATTGCGTGTTGTTAAGATTGAGCGATCCACGGTTAAGGTGATCGTTGATGCGACCTGGTGTGCCGATGATAAGTTGTGGTTTGCGGCGAAGTTGCCCCAATTGTTTGATCATTGGATCACCGCCAATAAGGAGGGCATTTTCGAATTGCGGTTTACGGGATAAAATCTTTTCAACCATGTCCCTTACCTGGATGGCAAGTTCACGTGTTGGTGTCATAACAAGGGCTGAATTATTTGGTGATGCCAAAAGGTTCATGCATAAGGGGGCGATATAAGCCAATGTTTTTCCTGTACCTGTTTGGGCGGTGCCTAAAACGTCATGCCCTTCAATGGCGAGAGGAATTGCTTCTGCCTGGATAGGGGTTGGCGTTGTGATGTTGAGGCGTTCCAGCGCATGTATAATTGCTTCTGGTAAGCCAAATTCTTTAAATGTTGTCATATTATTTTTCCGATGTAAGAGATGAAAATAGAATCTTATAATTACAAAGCTACATGCAAAGGCATGTCATTATGTGTATGTTTATAGACAGAGATAGGTCGCCACGTAATTGGTGTTAACAATATCGTGTTCATAACATATATAGGTATTTGATGTTAGTTTTTCAAATAACAAGTACTGCTTTTAAAAACAAAATAATATAAAAGATTCAAAACGAAAGATGGCCTAACTACCAATTTCACAAAAGATTGATACTGCGCTGCCCCTTGGGCTCAGTCGTTGCTCTTATTATTACGGAAAGAGTCTATGACCAAATTTATGAGCATATAGCATTCAACAATTTTTAAACTGGCATATTCAATGAAATGCCGCCTTATTTTTTTTAATGTCTTTAATGTTAAGACATAACTGCCTGACGTAATAATTTTAAAACAAACCATTACAATCAAGCAGAACAGTTTACTGAAATTAAGTGATTAATCCATTAATTTCAAGTTAACAGCAGAAACTTTGCCTTTGTTAGAAGCGAGTTCATAGCTAAGTTTTTGACCATCATTGAGTGATTGAAGTCCAGCACGTTCCAACGCGGTGATGTGTACGAATACATCGCTGCTTTTGTCATCAGGCATAATAAACCCATAACCTTTTGTTGAATTAAACCACTTTACTGTTCCGGTTGCCATTATAGAAAATCCTATTCATAGTGTTAATATTAAATCACACAACGTTCAGCACAAGCTTCACGTTATGGGAGTTTGCAAGTCGCTATTCCAGACAAACACGTCAAAACAGTTGGCAATAACCGGGAAAGAGGTGCGTACAAAAAAGCTATTATAAACTCACTCATCTATTATGTAGGGTTTTCATATACGAAAGTCAACCCGTAAAGCAAAAAATATTTTATAATTTTAAAACAGATTAAACAAATTTTCGTTTAATCTGTTTTAATTTGGCATATTTGTTGTCTAAAATGATTGTGCAAACGCTGTTTTTTCTGAAAGCCAGTCTTTCCATTCTTTTGCAACAATCAGCTGTTGATCAATCGTGGCGAGTGTTAAGCTTTGATCAGGCGTATTATCTGAAAGCCATATCGTCATCCAATGCACATAATGCCCGATATAAACATACAAACGCGCCTCATTTAGTATGTTTGACGTAAATGTCGATTTGGTGTCTGTGCTGCCATAAGTCATTGACGCCAAATCGCCAAGCCCCATAGATGTTGGATTGTTTATACCGATGTGCACAAATAAACGTGAGAAAAAACCATGTATGATACGCTGAAGTTCTGTGATAACACAGGGTGATCGTCTTAATTCAGGATAAAGGCGTGCAAGCAAAAGTTTGTCAGGCAGCATAGCATCAAAGATAACAAGGGTTGCCTCCAACAAACGATCATGTATTGGTAAGTTATGATCGATTGAACGTAATGATGGTTGAATTAATTCGTTGATGTAATATATATAAGCCGCCAGTGTTTGTGCGGGTGCGTCCCCTAACCCGCTCCATCCATTAGCTGTAATTTGTTCATGATTTAAGGGGTGTATCATTATGGTGTGCTATTTCTGTTGTCTATTATCCATTGCTATATCACACTTAATTCAACCATCCTATGATTAATTACGTATAATTGATGGAAGGAAAAATTTATAACCTGGAATGACATCAATGGGGACAATAATATTTTTTCGGGCTAAATAATCAATAATAATATCGTCATGCACGTGAAATTTTTGTGTGCCATGGATTTGTTCTTTTTCAAACAAAAAACCACCAAATACCAAAAGACTCAGTTTTATTGCCCTGGCACTACTTGGATCATTAAGCTGTTTAATTAACATATCTCTTGTCTGTTTAACATCTTCCGCTGAAATGTCAGCAAGGTCATAATGAGGATCTCCCAAGATATTATCCCTATAATAGTGTTTAATATCAGAACTATTACGAAGGATTGATTGCACAAATGGATGCGTATTGGGTAGAGTATTACAATATTCCCATATAAATTCCTGGTCAAAATCTCTGCCAACACTATCGGGATCATTTAATTCTGGATTATTCACAGCTTTTTGAAGGTGTAAAAAGATTTGATAGGGAGAATATCCTTCATATTTTTTGTCATATTCTAATGAAGCATTTTGTCCATTAAATGTAGGATGAGGATAGTGTCTGCCAGCATGTTTTCCAACAAAAAAGCGATCCAAGAATTCAGGATTGGTTAAATTTGTAAATTGTGGTAGCGGGATTTCTGCATAAACAGAGCGACCTGCTCTTAAATCAGGAATTAATCCAATGGTGGTTGTTATTAAATTTCCAAAATTATCCAAACGACCGCTTCCTGTTTGTGCAAAATGATTCTCTTCTGGTGCCTTTGTGATGCCCAATCTTTCCGCAAATCGTTTCCTGTAATTAAGGGGCGTTAAAGTTGTTTCTGTGTCTGTTTCAAATGTCGTAATCTTTTTAAATACGTTTTCACGTAAAGAAAGAAGTAATTTTTGAACTTTATCATCAACAGAGAGCACCGTGGATATCGCTAAACTATCACTAAAAGGAATTAATATTTTGGCACGATCATAAATTGTATTCACATCATTCAGACCATATTCACAATGCCCACCTGCTGATGCAAGTCTGATTAAAAGATCCGTTAAAATGTCACGATAAACGTCTTTTTTGGTATGTTTAATTTGTTGCAGTTCAACAAGTGTCCGTCCAATACAGTAGATATTGTTGACCCACGCATCGTAACTGATACCGAGTCCAGAACTTCTATTGGTGCTAAATGACGTCATTACACCATCTCTTATTGTACCTGCCGTTAAATTATCAGCGCCACCAACAGCATTACATAAGGCAATAATAATTTCAAAGTTCCTTTTAAAACGTGTAATAGCACCTGTCCAGTAATGTCCTTCACCTTCTTCTGCAGTTAAATTTTGCCGTACCTTTTCTGGTGACAATATAGGGGTTGATTCAGCATCAAAATCTTTAAAGCTTTCAGGTGTGATGACAAGAATATCAGGATTTTCAATCTCATCAGCGGTTAATACAGCTGTATTTGTTTTATGTGATTCAAAAACCTGTTTTAATAAATCAAAATCGATTTGATCGCGATGTTCAAAAATCCATTTTAGTTTTTCTTTTCGCAAATCTTCATTGCTTAATCCAACATATTTGTTTGGTAATTTGCTGTTTGTTTCAAAATATCGATTTAAATGATAGAGCGATGGATTGCTCTCATCAGGCGGTGCTAACATTGTGTCTATGTTATAGCGTTTTATAGCATTTAATAAGTTTTTATATTGATCTGACTGAATGAATCTCTGTATAGGTGTTTGTATGATGCTTGGTGTTTCGTAATGTTCAAATAATAAAGATAAAATTTGTTGTCTCTGCTCTTCGAGCGTTTCAATATCTATTCTGTTAATGTCGAATTGTGATAGAAAGTCTTTAATTAACTTATATTTTTCAAGATGTTCATGAATTTTTTCTAACGTTGCCATGATAAAGGCCAATTTTCTTTCCTCTATTTTTGATAATGTTTTTGTTCGCGCAAGATTGCCGCGTATCCGTTTTTGTATCGTTATCGCTGCTTGTTGCTTGCGGCGAATTTCTTCTAACCGTTTACGTTCCTGTTCGGCTTTTCGTTTGGCTTCAAGGCGCATACGAGTTTCCTCTGCCCTTTGTACTTCACGTGCTCGCTCAAGTTGTTTGCGTTCTTCTTCTTGTTTTTGGCGAAATAAATCACGTTGTCTTTTTTCTTCGGCTAGATGTTCTTGTTCAATTTTTATTCTTTCTAACCCAATAATTGTGTGAATTTTTTCACGGAATTCAGTCAGTGTTACCAGGCGTTTTTTGTTTTTAGGATCTTTGATTTGTTGAATAACAGTAGAAATTTGATTGATCGTTTTTAATAAAGATAATTCCTGATAAGATAATTTTTCGCCAGCATAGGGCTTATATTCAAATTGTGCGCCTTGATTGATCGCACGCGCGATTGTATAGATATAGGATGTATAAAAGTTGATTTCATCATTGATTGGTTTTTCTTGAATAAAACTTTTTGGGATTAGTTTTCCTTTTGCAATCGTTCTTAGTTGACTTAAAAGGAATGGTGATACAGTGGAAACATTTCGTGCCGAACGGAGAGTTTTATCAAGTTGAGCAAAATTTTCCTGAACGGTACTGGCCATACAGAAAGGTATTAATAAAGCAATAATTATTATTATTTTATACATATTTATTTACGATACATTATGTTATATAATTTATTTTATATTTTAAAAGTTAATATATTATTAATTATGTATAAAAAAAGATGCTCTACCTTGTGTATTAAACACACAGAATGCGAAAAATTAACCATTTTGTCCATAAAAATACTTGGTTTTCGTTTATTTTTATCTTATTGTACAGAGTAGTATATTTTGTTAAGTAGTTTTAATGTCTAAAGAAGACCTCATTGAATTCAGCGGCGTTATTGTCGAAGTTCTACCAAACACCATGTTTCGTGTTAAATTAGAGAACGATCATGTTATTTTAGCCCACACCTCTGGTCGTATGCGTAAGAATCGTATTCGCGTATTAGCGGGTGATAAAGTAACGGTTGAAATGACACCTTATGACCTAACTAAAGGTCGCATTACGTTCCGTCAAAAATAAGTGCAACATATTTTAATCCAATCCTTTTCGTCAGGTTTGCGCCTGGCTATGTTAGTGGATGGGGTTTTAACGCACTTAACGTTTGAACGTCAATTTCAGTCCAACCATGCAAATCTTGATGATATTGTTGCGGGGCGTGTTCTTGCGATCCGACGGGATTTTGTTTGGTTTGATTTAGGACTTGATCTTGAGGGCGTTGTCAAAGCATCATTATTGGCACATGCAAAGCTAAGTGAGGGTGATCTGGTCTGGTTGCAGGTGATACGTGCTCCATGGCCTGAAATTGGAAACACGATCAATCATGAAAAAGGGTATCGTTTAACACCTTTGATTACCTTGGCGAGCAAATACTGGCTTCATAATCCCCTTGCGCGCCGTGAATCGAAGTGGATTCATCGAAAGGCGTCTCTTGGGCGCCCTGATTATGATCCTGAACTTGTCGCTGAAAAAGAAGAATTATATCGACATGCGATTCGTCTGCATGTCCCCCCCAGTAACGTTTGTATGTTAGAGCGCGCCCTTACCCAATGGCAACGGTGGATTCGTGATAGCGATGATAATGTGCGTATTACGTGCGAAACACCTGCCGTTCAATGCCATGTCTATGAATGGGTTTCTGCATATTACCCTCGAAAAGCCCATGCTGTCGTGTGCGCCCTTCAAACGGAAATCCCTTTATTTGAAACCTATGGAGTGGAAGATCACTGGGCAGAGGCTTTGAGCCCCCATGTTCGCATTTCAGGTGGCGGAAATCTCGATATTCGTGAACTTGCCGCAGCGACACTTATTGATATCAATGCTGGGTCTGAACGCGATGATCTATTTCAGATTAACTTAAAAGCCCTTAAGTCAATCGTGCAGCAAATTTTGTGGCGCAATATTACAGGTAATATTCTGGTTGATTTCATACGTCTATCAAAAGCTGCGCAAGGTGATTTTATGAAACATGTTATGAATGAATTTAAAGGAACGGATGTCCATGTCATGGGGTTTTGCGATCTTGGATTGCTTCAATTGCAACGATCACGTCATCGTCCATCGTTGTTGATGGAACTTATGCCGCAATGTCCCACATGTCATGGCGATGGGGTTGTGCAGTCGTAGCTTTTATTATACGATATGCAAACAATATGAACAAAACAGGATGATAATTTGATGAAAAAATATGCTTATTTGTTCCCAATACTTATTTTATCACTTGTAACGCTTTGTATTGAAACTGATATTTCAGCCCCTAGTTTTCCTGATATGTCTGCTTATTTCAAGGTATCCGAAGGGCTTATTCAGTATACGATTGCGACGAATTTTTTAGGGTTTTGTATCGCCAGCCTTTTCTATGGCGCGTTATCTGATAGTTATGGCAGGCGCCCTATTATGGTATTTGGTAATGCTATTATGGTCGTCGGTGCAATCGGTTGTGTTTTTGCGCCAACAATTGACTGGCTTCTTTTTGCGCGGTTTATTCAAGGGCTTGGCGCAAGTACATCCCTTGTTGTTGCATTTGCCATGATGGCGGATGCTTATCAAGGCGATGAAGTCGTTCGCCGCATTGGTGTTATGAATTCCGTTATTACAACCTTTATGGCGTTTGCTCCCGTGGCTGGTAGTTTTATTAATCAAGCCGTTGGGTGGCGCGGTAATTATAGTGTCGTTGCATTAGCTTCACTTTTATCATGGATTTTAATCGTTTTATTTTTGCCTGAAACACGGACAGAGCGTTCTCCTTTTTGCTTAAAGCAGTTGATGAAAGATTATAAAACGTTGCTTGCAAGCCAATCCTTTAAACAAACAGCATATGTGCCTAATCTTATATGCGGGGTTTATCTTGCCTTTATTGCCTGTGCATCATTTTTGTATATTAAAACAATTGGTCTAACGATTTATGGTTATGCCATGCACCAAGGGACAATCATTGGTTTATTTGCGGTTGTTAGCCTTTTCTCGGGTTGGATCGTCAGTTTTATAGGAAGAAAAACAGCGATTGTATTCGCTATCTATACAAGTGTTATTGGTATGATTGGCTTGTTATTGACGAGCCTATTGGCGCCTCACACAGCTATTTTAATTACGATCTTTATGAGTCTATTCACGATTGGTGCGGCCATTATATACCCGATTATTTTCTCCTTATCCCTTGAAATATTCCCTGATATGAAAGGTGTAGCGTCGTCAGCGATTATGTCGATGCGTTCATTTTTGATTTTCGCATGTGTTGGTTTAATGGGAACAGTTTATAATGATGAATTAATCTCGTATGTTTGTGTTGGGTTTTTAGGGTTTATACCAATGTGTTATTTCCTGTATCGTATTTATAAAGCAGGCTTTTTAAACGAATCAGCGATCGTTGAAACCACAGATATTAATATAGCTGAGGCATCATGAATTTATTGTTGAAACGTAAAATTCGTCATCAGTGTCATTATCGCGGAACACGAGAACTTGATTTAATACTCAGGCGTTTTGTTAATACCCTTGATGGGCTTGCGGATGATTCGGTTTTTAATTGGGACGTTCTCGAACAGTTTTTGGAAGAACCTGAGCCTGTATTAACAGATTGGCTGATTCACAAACATGATACAATACCACAGTCATATCAATCAATTGTTGCTTATATCATAAGTTTAAGTTAAATGAAAAACCAATCATATATCATTTCGAGTGAACATGAAATGCTCGCTTTTGCGGATCGCTTTGCTAAAGTAATACCGACAACAGGGTGTATTGCGCTGTGGGGGGATCTTGGTGCTGGCAAAACAACATTTGCGCGACAGCTTATTCGATCGCTTGCTAAAGATGCTGACTTAGTTGTGCAAAGCCCTACATTTACTCTGGTTCAGTTATATGAATTTCCCCAGCAAACACTTTGGCATTGCGACTTATATCGTTTAATAGAGCCAGAGGAGTGTCTTGAATTGGGCGTGTTAGAGGCGATGCAGACGGCGCTTTGTTTACTTGAATGGCCTGATCGTATGGGACGTTATTTACCTGAAAATCGTATCGATGTTCGTATTACGGTTACTGGTGAGAGTGAACGGATTGTCGCTTTGTAATGCTTATTAACCTCAGATACAAATTCAGAAAGATTATTTTTCTGGATGACCACACCAGTTTACGCTGGCTCGTCATGATGGAAACTATAGGTTTTTGTTTGTCGAAATCCCGAATTGGAGTTAATAGGCATTAAGTCATTTTCTCTATTCTTTTTTCCTTGACAAGATTTCATCCAATATGAGCATATAAGATAATTTTTTAACTTTTTAGAGTCTATATGCAGAAGAAATCATTAATTTTCATTGTTTTACTTGTTATTTATAGTGTGATTTTTGGAAACACAAAACTCCTTGCTGCACATGGACGCCTCTACCAAGATGAAATGAATTTAATACATAGGGATAGAAAATTTATTCCACCCACTGAGAGCCATCATGATTTTCAAAATTATCGTAATTATATTCAATTTTTGAAAGTCGCTGATCAGATGCAGGACGTTAATCTATTTGATCGGGATCAAAAGAGAGAGCTTACAAAAAATCTTTGCCAACAAAAGGTTATGGTATTGTTGAAAGACTGTTATGTACTCCAGCGTTATGCTTTTTATACGAATATTGTTTATATAATGAATGAAAATCATAGTGTGCAACAATGTTTTCTAAGAAAAAAAAATATCCCTGACACAGAAATAATAAAGACAATACTAACGAAAGGTCATGCTATTGCTGACCTATTGCATAAACAAACCCCTGGGGATCGTTATCAGATTGCCAAGAGTGCTCAGCATATTATGCAGGCGCTTAATGGAATGCAGTATTATTGCGCCTTAGAACTTGTTCAGTTTTTAGCGGATCAAACTCAATCAGCTACAGACATTATTTTTGGAGAAAAGCGTTGTGCATTTGTGGATGATTTTCACGGTATTATAGATATGCATATGTGTCACCAAATACGCAAAGGGTTTGTTGGTACTTATCCAGAAATACTTAAGGCTGCTAAAAAAATAACCGAACGCGTATTGGCAATTACTAATCCAGAAAGCCGCATGCGTACGATAAAAGGTACGTGCTTTGTTATGAAAAATTTAAGGGCACAACATGACTTATATTCTGTGCCTGATTTAATTGACCGTTTATCACAATGTGAACCCTATATGGATCGGTTTTTAAAGAGTGTCAGTTATTTATTCGAATCAAAAAAACCACGAAATTTTTTAAACCTCGACCATATTTACACATTATGTGCCATTGATATTGTTTTGCTTGAACAAACCGTTAGGGAATTGGGTGATACGTTAAGTCAATTTCCCCCTGATGAGTATAGTACGATTATTTATAGTGTACATAAGAAAGATCCAAGGGAAATAAAGAGTATCGTAAATTATTCATTTTATATTTCTAATATTCTAAATTCTTTGTTTGACAGAAATTTTTGTTATACATTTATTGTGGATCAACTTTCACGATATGATTTATATCTTTCTTTAGTTGATCGAATTCGAGATCGAATAGCTGAATATAAAAGTGATTGTTGTCATCTGGTTTCATGGATTATGCCTGGCTATGTTGAAAAGAAACGCAATCAATTAAGATACGATTTATATCAATTGTTGAAACCTGTTTTTCCAGCAATAAAACTGTATCATTAGAAATTTTAATTCATGAGGCGTATTGCTGCTTGACGTGCCTCATCTGTTAGGATGTCACCTGCCAACATCCGTGCAATTTCATTAATACGTGCATCTGAAGTCAAAGGCGTCACGGACGTGCGCGTTGCTTTATTTTCTTCGGTCTTAATAATGCGCCAATGATGGTGCGCAAGGGCTGCTACCTGCGGTGAATGTGTGATTGATAATACTTGTACATGTGACCCCAATTCCCTTAATTTTCGACCAATAGCGGATGCAACAGCGCCCCCTACCCCTGTGTCAATTTCATCAAATATAAGTGTGGGCATCATGGTTGTGCGGGCAACAATCATTTTTAGGACAAGCATCAAGCGTGCCATCTCCCCACCTGATGCTGTTTTTGCAAGGGGGGCTAAATCTTGCCCTTGATTCATGGATACCCAGAACGCGGCGGTGTGTCCACCATCGCTAGATGGTTTCGATGCTTTTTGAATGCGTACATCAAATACGGCGCGATCAAGTTTTAAATCAGGGAGTTGTTCCATAACGGTGTCTGTTAATGCTTTGGCCGCTTGTAATCGGTGATCAAAAACGATTGATTCAACGGCATCATAGGCTTGTTTTGCGGCTGTTAGGGCATTTTCAAGTGCTCGTTTTTGCAAAATGATATCCCCTTCATCAAGGGTGGCTTGCTTTGCCTCTGCTAATAAATCACACAATCCATCGGTTGTTATCTTGTATTTGCGGGCAAAACTACGAAGGAGATGCAATTGTTCGTCAATGGCTTCAAGGTCAGCAGCTGCGGTTCGATCCGCATCAAAGAGGGTTTTTAATTCTGTTTGTGCCTCCGTTAATTCAATACCTGCACGTGAGAGCGCCTGTATGGCATTTTGAAGTGGCTTTAGTGAGACTCCATCGCAGCGTTCCAAATTTTTTTGAAAACTATAAAGGGTATTAATCCATGACGTTGGTGTGTCGAGTCCTTTTAAGGTTTGCTCAACGGTTGCTATAATTTTACCAAGCTGTTGAAGACCGTGGCGTTCTTCGATCAGACGTTCTTCATTGCCGTGTGCTAAGGTTAAACCCTCTAAATCACGGCGAACTTCGACATAGAATGATTCACGTTCTTTTTGTGTAATCAGTGTTTGTTCAAAATCGAGGTATGCTTGTTCAGCATCCAACCAGGCTTTATAGGTATTTTTTAATGTGCATAGTGCTTCATTAAAGGCAGGGCGCGTGTTATTGGCAAAGTCATCGAGAAGTGTTTTATGAAGTGTTTCATTGAGTAAATGATCATGTTGTCCATGCACATGCAATAAAAAATCACCAATTTGTTTGAGCAAAGCCGTGCTAATCGGTTGATCATTAACAAAAGCTTTCCCTTTTTGTGTCCGATGAAGGGTGCGTTTCAACAGTAATTCATCATCGTCATCGAGGAGATCGTGTTCATTGAGGAGATCTTTAAGAGGATGTTCTTTTGGAAAGGCAGAGAGCGAAAACGTCGCAACAACAGTTGCTTGATCGGTGTTTGCTCTGATAAAACCAAGATCTGCTTTATGCCCTAAGGCAAGGCTTAGGGCATCCAATAAAATGGACTTCCCTGCCCCTGTTTCACCTGTGAGTGCTGTAAAACCCGATAATGGTTCAAGATTTAACTGATCGATTAGAACAACATTATGAATTGAAAGCCCTGTTAACATGTGGTTCTTTTCCTACCCAGTTATAACTCAATTATGGCGCAGTCGGAAGATCATTGTTGGGCGGTGTTTTTGCCAAGTCCTCTGTGTTTTCAATAGCCTGTTTATTTGCCTCTTCTTGACTATGATTCCGATCTTTTGCTTGCTTTTCCACGGCCGAGGGTTCGGGGATTGTTATTGAGGTCGATTGCAAAAGTGCGTATGCATTTTTATACCATTGCCCATAGGGGTGGTTGTGTCCTAACACAGCTGCTGAGGCGGTTGCTTGATCTTTTAATCCTACGGAAAGATAGGATTCCACTAATCGATAAAGTGCCTCTTCTGTTTGGGCGGTTGATTGGTAGTTTTCGACGACGTTCTTAAAACGATTGATGGCTGAAATATAGGAACCTTTACTAAGGTAATAACGCCCTACGTCCATTTCTTTACCCGCGATATGATCTTTGATAAGGTCAATTTTAAAACGAGCATCTTTTGCGTAAACGGAGGTTGGGAATCGATTTAAGACTTCATCAAAGGCTTCCATTGATTTTTCTGAGGGTTGTTGATCACGTTCAACGATTGGGATTTGCTCGTAAAAACAAAGACCAATCATATAATAGGCATAGGCGACGTCAGCATGACCAGGGTGAAGTTGTATAAAGATTTTGAAACCATCAATGGCTTCATCATATTTTTTTGCTTCATAAAAACAATAAGCTGACATAATCTGCGCTTTAAGTGCCCAGTTTGAATAGGGGTGTTGTCGTTCAACTTCGGCAAAGGCGGTTGCGGCTTTGCTGTAGTTACGTTCATTAAGACGTGTGCGTGCGATGCTGTAAAGGTCTTCTACCGAACGGTCTACATAGATTTCCTCAGGTTCTTGACATCCAGAGAGGAGAGCAAGTGTCAAACATGAAAGAGCAATATTTTTGAATAAGGACACGTAAGGCAACCTTTGAAAAGAATGATGTACCCTCTTTCATACCATATTTTTGCTGATAATGGCTATCGGAAATGTGTTGCCTTAGGCCGTCCTTTAAAAATTATCGTGTTGTGCCAACGCCGAGTCAATCGGTGTTGATGATTCAATAACGGGTGCCTTTTGTCGTGCGTAACGTCCTGGTGTTGATTCGATAATTGTATAATGCTCTTTTTTGTTCGGTATGTTTTTTCCGAGATGTGGTTCTAACCACTTAATCCAATAATTCCACCAGGAACCTTCGTGCTTGATGCTATTTGTTGTGAAATTTTCAGCTGTTATTTTGGACGGGTTTTGATCTTTAGTAATTAAAAAGCCATATTTATTTTGTATCGGATGATTAATAATTCCTGAAACGTGTCCTCCGCCAGCAAGGCAAAAGCGACTCTTTATAAAAAGGGATATACCTTCGTAACTCGACTGCCATGGTACAATGTGATCATTTGTTGTGCCCACAATAAAGGTTGGTGTGGAAGTCGGTGTAAAATCAACATCCATTGTTGTGATTCGTTTTTGTCGTGTGAGAAAAGCGTTTTTTAAAAAGACATCCCTTAGATAATCAAGATGCATTTTTCCAGGTAGGTGAGTTGTATCGGCATTCCAATAAAGAAAATCCATGGGGTTACTTGGTTTATTTAAATAAATTTGATTAATAATTTCCTGAAAAACAAGATCTTTAGCGCGCATCATCGTGAAAATATGATTCATATCTTCATTTGAAAAGAGGCCTTTGTGATCAATGACACTCTTGATGAGAGGTAGTTGTTCTTCCGATATAAAAAGATTCAAATTATCGAGTTTGGTGAAATCAAAAGGCGTTGCTAGAAATGTGACGCTTTGTGCATTTGGTTGTTCGCGATAATGTGATGAAGCTAAGTAGAGTGTTAAAGCAACGCCGCCTATACAGTAACCAATATAGTTAAGTGTTTCTGTCGAACCGTGCGCACGTGCTTTTTGTGAGGCTTTCCCAATGCCATTGAGTACATAGTCCTGTAAACTAAGTTTGGAAAAGCTATGATCAGGGTTTACCCATGAAACGCAATAGACGGGGATTCCTTTGTCAAGAAGCCATTTTATGAAGGATTTTTCTTCATTTAAATCAAAAATATAATATTTATTAATCCAGGGCGGAATAATAAATACGGGTGTTTGTTTTTTTTGTTTTGTTTTTGGCGGAAAATAAAGGAGTTGAAGTACTTCATTTTCAAAAATAACATATCCAGTCGTTGTGCCGACATTCTCACCAAGTGAAAAAACCTCATCATAACGTTGCGTTGGTATTTTTATAAAGCCAAAAGTTGCAAGTAAACCAAGAAGGCTTTGTTCGGAAGTGAGCTCGTCATAAAAACATGGATTAAGTTTTGGATTAAGATATTCCCATAGGAGTTGTATTAAGAATGAAAAGCGTTTATAGTCAACTGTGTGTGAGTCGGCTATTCTTAAAGTTTCTTGTAATCCAAGACGTGCTATTTCAAAATTAGCAATTAGCATTTTACGTGTTGCGGGAATTTGGGAAAGGTCAGTGCCTGTTGATTTTATAAGTTCAGCAAAATTTTGCTGCATCGTTATAAAATTCTCGAGCGTTTCCATGCTTTTCGTTGAAGAACATAAAAGAGTGGAAAATGACCGTATACCTTCCATTATCGCTTTATTGATCATGATCGGTGAAAATGGAATCATTAAGTCAACTCAATTGTATTTACTCTCTAGTGAAAATTATACGATGTTTAATTCTTTTTGCAAAGCTTTTCCTAATGTTTCACGTGAAACAATTGATAAGATTCAGATGTATCTCGATTTGTTGCGTAAGTGGAATCAAACGCATAATTTGTTGCAAAAAGAGGCGCTTGTTATTGATGAATTTGAAAGACGCCACCTTATTGATTGTTGGCAATTAACAGCCTATATTCCAAAAGGTGTGTCAATTCTTGATGTTGGTTCTGGGAATGGACTTCCTGGTATTCTTCTTTCGCTCGCGGGTTATAAGGTTGAAAT
>CANKZX010000013.1 GCA_947488275.1 Alphaproteobacteria bacterium
GAAATGACATAACCACTATTGTAGACGATTGGATAGAAACAAAAAATCCTCTTCGTACACAAACAGATAGAGGTGGAGAAACAATAATAGGGTATGGCTCGTGGCATTAAAAAAATCAAAAATGTATAGCCTTCTTGATTAAATTTTGATAGGAATTAATAATAATTATGTCAATATGAAATTGATAATAGCATTCCATATTGACGTATTGTTTTATCAATCAAAAAGTAATAAAATTCGTGCCTCTTTTAACAACATCATGTAAAAAGGTTGATAACTTTCTACTTTCCATATCGAAGGAGCCTCATTTTTATGAAAATTAAACTTATTTTATGTCTTTTTACGCTAATCTTTGCGGGGGGGTACTGGTATTACGATACAAATCGATATACAATGCCTGATACAATTGATGTCACCTCATGGGCATTAAATCATATTCAGCAGCAATTATTAGCCGTCAATAAACCCGTAATGGTGCAGGATATTCAAAAAGCATACGACTATTTAATTCATAAAGACGTTGTTTATTTCAAAATTCGTAATGGAAAAATAACTTATCAAGTCCCTGGAGAATATCTAACAAAAATCACCTACTTCAAAGTCATGCATTATGTTTTGACAAAATTTGCCAATCAAAAACGCTTAAAAGATAATGATTTTTTGGTTGTTTACAGGGATTGCGCAGATACACTGTCCCTACCTCCCGAACTTGAACATGTTCCCCTTTTCGTATTTGCGAAAAACACAGCCAATCAACGTAATTTTCCAGAACTACTTATTGTTGATTCATTTACACTTAAATCGTGGTGCGAAATTTATGATGATCTTACAAAAGGTCTGAAAGACTACCCCTGGGAAAAAAGAGCAAATAAATTATTCTGGCGCGGAAAAACAACCGATAGCGTGGATGACACAACTATTCGTTTAAATTCACCGCGTGTAACCCTCGTCAAATTCACAAAACAATACCCTGATCGTTATGATGCAAGACTTACAAAAATTTTATCAAATGACTCCGCACAAATTAAAGAAATAAAAAAACTCTACGGTGAAACAGTGCCATTTGCCACGATACGTGAACACCTTCCTTTTAAATATCAAATTACACTTGATGGTGTAACGGCGACCTATCCAGGCTATATTTGGCGTATGGGTTCTGGATGTGTGAATATTAAACAAGAATCAACGAATGTGCAGTGGTTTAATTCTTTATTCCAAGAAAATGTGCATTACCTTCCTGTCGCCCATAATTTGAGTAACCTTGACACGGTGTTAACAAAAGCACAATCACGTGATTATGAAATGAAAGAAATGGCAATGCGTGCACGGCATGTTGTCGAACAAGAGCTAACATCCAGTAAGGTTTTTGGTTATTTCGTCGAATTACTGAATGCATATGCTGCAAAAATAATCTAAACGTTCAATGAGAGATGTTAAAAAATGGTAACCACTTACCACTTTTTCGTCATCTTCGGACTTGATCCAAGTATCTGGAGCCGTGGGGCGTCCACGAGTGTACGAACGTAATAAAATTATCTATTCGCGAATTTTTCGTTGTCATGACGCGCAATGAAATTGCGTGGTCATCCAGAAAAAAGTTTTGGATCACCGCGGTCGCTATGCAAACGCGTGATGACGGTAGGTCCTTTTGCAACGTTCGTACAGTAATGGACCAAGCACGCGAAAACATCAGATGGGTCTTATGCTCAGAAAAATGTGAGCATTGCGTAATTTTATGGCTTTTTAGTCGTTTGTTGCTTTGTATGACAAGTAGTGCATGATTTTTGATTCTTTTCGGGCGCAACTTACACTATCGAGGATCAGTCCACAAGCAAGGCTCAAGAAGCCTAAGATCGTGCTGCCAACACAAATAATGGCGGTTGGAATGCGGGGGACAAGCCCTGTTGTCATGAACTCTGTGATGAGAACGGAACCTAATCCAAGAGACAATAACGTGAAAAATAGAAAGAATATGCCAAAAAAAGCCATAGGTTTGCATTCTTTGAATAGGAAAATCATGCGCCATAAAATACGAAAGCCATCTTTGAATGTGCTGAGTTTGCTGACGGATCCTTCGGCGCGATCGAAAAAAGATGTTGGTATTTCTTTGACAGGTAGATTCATTTCAAGGGCATAAATAGACAGTTCGGTTTCAATGTCAAAGCCACCTGAAAGGGGCGGAAATGATTTTACAAAGCGCCGTGAAAAGACGCGGTACCCTGAAAAAATATCCTTAAAGGGGCTGTTGAATAAAATAGATAAGACCCAGTTAAAGATAATATTCCCACATTTATGACCTGCTCGGTGTGCTGATTCGGATTCCTCTTTTCGTGTGCCAACAATCATATCAAGTTTGTTGTTGATTAATTCATGAACAAGGATTGGTGCCGCCTTTGGGTCGTATGTACCATCGCCATCAATCATGATGTAAAGATCAGCGTCAATATCTGCAAACATGCGACGGACGACATTGCCTTTACCTTGACGGGGTTCTGAGCGTACAATGGCGCCAGCCTCCGTTGCACGGGTAATCGTTTGATCCGTTGAATTGTTGTCATACACATAAACGCGCGCGCCTGGAAGGGCTTTTTGCATATCTGTTACAACCGTTGCGATACCCGCTTCTTCATTATAACAAGGGATTAAAATAGCAATGGTATAAGATGTCGATAAGCTTATGGTCATGATAAAAAAGGATTCCTTTTTGTGAGAATAAAAGTGCACATCATTTTAAAAAAGACGAGTGACATGACGAAAATATAAGCCCACATAATCATGGCATAACGGGGATATCCAGCTTGCAATAGGGCTGTTAACCCAAAAGATGCATGAATAGCGAGTGCACAAAAAAGACCAATAAGACTTTCGTTTGTCAGTTCTTTTCGTTTTAAAATAGCGATTAAAGCACCAAACATAAAGTATAAGCTAACGAAAAAACATGCGATTAGATAAGCACGCACGAGATAGATAAATGCTGATGATTTTCCATATGCCTTGATATAGGCGTAATCAAGCTTTACGGCTTTAAATATTTCTAATGCTTTTATTTTTTGTATCTGCGTATTAAGTTCTTCTCGTTCGGTATCTGTATTTAAATCCCAAAGAAGCCACAGAGCCGCATAGTTGAACAGTACATCTTTGCCATAACCTATTGGATTTTGTTTGATGACGCTAATTGCGATATCTTTATAAAAATCATCACGATTTGGTATGGCATTTATTTCTGGAATGGTTGATTGGAATTGACCTAAGAAATGATAGCGTAAGATGTCATATATAGGAGCTGCAAGCTTATAATAGAGTTTGTTTGATTGAATAGGGGCTAGGCTTTGCTGAAAGGGCTCCATTCCTTTTGCCATATGCGTAATCATTTTCTGCTTCATTGGATTGGTATCCGTCATATTTTCTTTTAAGATAAAGGCAACTTTACCAAAAAGATTGTGCCCTAGAAATGACTGTGTTTTAAAGAAACCATGAAGATGATAATTAACAAAAGATCCCAAACTAAGTGCACAGATAACAGGGATTATAAAGGATAGGCTGTATTGCTTTATCCATGACCATTTTGTGCAAAACAGCAGTGAAGTCGCTATAAAAATGACATAGCCAGATGGTCGAATAAGGATGAGGGTGCCGACAATCACGCCGAGCCAAATTGCCTGCGTGCGGGATGGTGTGCTGATAAATGAAAGCCAGAGCGTTCCAAGAAACATCAATGCGGAGAGAAAAAGTGATTCCGTCATAATTTCAAAATGAAATTGCATGATTCCGTCAAGTGAAAAGGTGACAAGTAGAAAAATGAGCGGTAGGAAGAATGATTTGATCGACCGCATCAAAGTGGTAGTGAAATGTGTTGTGCTGATTGTAAAAAGAGTGAGCTGAATCAGAGGGATGGATTCATATCCGCCTGTTAGCTTTTTGATGAGTGCTAGGAAAAGTGGGTACCCAACAGTTCGCGATGCGTCAAAATTAATATAACTTTCTGAATCAAAAGTAAGAAGGGAAACCTGAGGTGGCATCGTTATATAAAATAGTAGGCATGCACAGGTAATAATATAAGGCGTTATGTGTTTTAACAGCACATGTTCGCTACAAGTTTGATCAAAAGAAATAAATTCCGAAATGTAATTTTTTATATTATTTAAGTTGGTCATTTCTATTCTCTACTTGAATTGAATTTAAATTAATCCAAGAATTTCTCTTTTATTAATGTTGGTTCTATGTATAGCATAGCTTTTCAGTGAAGATCATTAAAAATCATAAAATGTATTGGATGCAACCAAAATAAGAATTTTGACAGGAAGTTCAATTATAACTTTATTTCAGAATATGACAATGTTTAGACCTACATATAAGAATGTGTATTGAGAAGAAATATTGTAAGGGTTTTCAATGGATATTCCTACAGAAAGTGCAAATAAACTACCGAATATAGATAATCTCGCGTTGATAAAGAATAAAAAATTCACACCCCGAGAGATTGATGTTATTGCATGTCTTTTATGTGGTCGGGCGGCGAGCATTCCTGCCTTTCTGTCAATTTCTGCTCGTACAGTTGAGACACATATTCATAACATAATGCTTAAAATTGAATGCAATTCGCGAGAGGGTATTCTTGATTTTATTGAGCATTCTGATAAATGTGCAGCGATAAAAGTGCATTATCAACATTTGAGAATTAACGTTCTTTTTGAGAAAACGCTAAAATCTTTTGCAGCTCTTTCCAAGCAATCTCGCCCTAAGTGTACCTTGTGGTACGAACCTCATGCGCCATCCGATCATACGGGGGTGATTCAGGTGTTTATAAAACATATGAAAATACTGGGGGTATCTGCAGAGTTTAAAGCGGTAAATTGTCAAAAAAATAAAGATTTAAATATTGCCTATCGCCAAGAGGAAGAGGCGTTATCGTTTGGTATTACGCTTATTTTGGAAGATGTATTTGTTGTGCATAATCAAAATAATACATTGCTTATAAACCAAGGGGACGAGGATGCGTTAAGTCAGGTTGATCAGAATTGTCTTTTTATTCGTTTAGACCATATCATGGCAACGCCAGGTAAAATTAATCAGATTGTTCAAACAAGTTATCATGCGTTTGCATCCTATTATGATTTGATTTTTATGTTGCTTCGTTGTTTTTACAAAGATCATAACTTTGATAAAGCAGTAGAAGCCTTCTATCATCAATATGCATTACTTCAAAATGAGGAAATGCCCATTGTTTCAGAAAAAGTATATGAAGAAACGGTGCAAATAGAAGCTGTTTCTGCGCCTCATTATTATTGGAATTTTATTTCTCGTTGGCGAAATAGTATATTGGCGATGGTGTGTGGTGTTCTTGTGCTGGCTGGGATCTATCACTTTTTTGCGAGGAAGAGTCATACCGTGATGCCGCATGAGGAAGTGGTGCGATCTGATTTTAAAATACCAATGAAAGATGCTTTTTTGGAACGTCCCAAGTTTATTGATGAAATCAACGCAAAGCTAAAAAAACAAGAAGGTATTCAAACTGTTGCCTTGGTTGGTGTTGTTGGTATTGGTGGCGTTGGTAAAACAACAATTGCGCGTCAATTCGCATCTTTAACTAAATTGCCAGTGGTATGGGAAATTAATGCCGAATCAAAAAGTAGCTTGATGCATTCATTTAAGGAGCTTGCATATAGGCTTGCAAAGACAAGTGCACAAAAGGATGAGTTGCAGTTTATTTTGAGTATAAAAAGTAGTGACGAACGTGAAAATGAGTTGATTTCTTTTGTGAAAAAGAATTTGAGTAAGTTGCATGATTGGCTTCTTATTTTTGATAATGTAGAACATATGGCAGAGATTAAGAATTTTTCCCCTCGTGATTTTGAGGCATGGGGGGCTGGTAAGGTTATTATCACAACGCGAAATGCGAATATTCAAAATACAAATTATATTAAGGCTGATTATGTTGTGAAAATGGATGAATTAAATGAAAATGAGGCATTGATTTTATTTTCTAAGATCGTTTTTACGTGTATGCCAGAAGCATTGTCTGAACAACAGAAAAATGAAGTGCGTATATTTTTAACAAAAATCGCGCCTTTTCCATTAGATATATCAATCGCGGCTCATTATATAAAGAATGCTCACATTTCCTATGAACAGTATATGGAGCGTATTAATTCTTATAATAAGGATTTTGAAAATCTTGAACAAAAAGTTTTACAAGAAACAGGTGATTATACAAAAAATCGTTATGGTATTATCACACTTTCGCTAAAAACAGTTATGGATGAGAATCCTGAATTTAAAGATTTTTTGCTTTTGCTCAGTTTGATTGATTCACAAAATATTCCTAAAAGTTTGTTAAGTGCTTTTAAAACAGAGGCTGTTGCTGATAGTTTTCTTGTTAATTTGCGAAAATTTTCATTGATTACAAGCGAATCATCGATACTTGCACATAATACATTTTCTGTGCATCGCAGTACGCAATCAATTTGTATGAATTATCTGACTAATCAATTGCATTTAATGAATGGCAAAGAACAGTTGATTCCTGTTGCTACTTTTTTGGAGCGATATGTTGATTCGGTTATCGATTTCAACGTGGATGTTTTTCCGTTGATGAAGCTTTTAGTTGGGCATTGCGAGGTTTTGTTGAGTCATAAAGATTTATTTGATGAACATTCGCTAAGGATAATGCAGATTAAATTAGGTTCCCTTTATGTTTGGTTAAATGAATATGAACGTGCTGATCATATGTTGAATTCAATATTAACAGGGCTAAATACAAATGATTTGAAAAATGCTGTGTATGTTTTTCAGATATTGATATGGCAGGGTGTTAATAATGCATGGATGGGGAATTATGAAAAAGCACTTGAACAAATTAATGAGAGTATACGGATCGATAAAGAAAATAATCTCAATAAGTATTTTGAACAAGTAATTGCCTTTATTGAGCTTGGATATACCTGCAGGCACCTTGGAAATTATGAAAAAGCTAAGGAATCTTTGGAAAAAAGTATTGAATTAATAGAAACGCATTCTCCGAATAATTACAGCTTTCTTTGTCAGGCATTAGGGCAGCTTAGTATTGTTTTTATTAAAATGGGTAAGTATAAAGATGCTGAAAAGGTGATGAAAAAGGTATCACGTATTGTAAAACGCCATTTTGCTAAAAATGATGAACGTTTTGCGTGGTGCTTTGCCAATATGGGAAATGTATATAAGGAATTAGGGCATTATGAGAAAGCCAAAGAATTTCTTGAAAAGAATATTGCTACACAAAAATGTCAAATGGATAAAGATTTCTCAAATTGGCGTATTGTGCGTTTATGTAAAGATTTGACTTCTCTTGGTGAGATTTATCAAGAAATGGGTAAGCATAAAGAAGCAAAAGAAATTCTTGAGTCAAGTCTTGAAATGATGCGTAAAAATAAAAACTTCTCTGAGACACATCCTATAATGGCTTCCCTATTCAAATGTCTTGGTGATGTGCACAGAGAGCTTGGTAATTATGCGATAGCAAAAGATTTTCTGGAAAAGAGTTTGATTATATATGAGCGTCAGCATGGCAGGATGCACATAGATACAGCTGAAGTTATAAATAGTTTGGGAATTATTTGTATGCAAAATGGTGATTTTCAGAAGGCGGAAGAATTTATTAGTGAAGCACTTGATATTTTTAATCAAAAAAGTCATCCTAAAAGTTATAAGTGTTTAGAGAATTTATTTACATTATATATGCTGAAATCAGAAAAAAGTAATGAAGAGTCTAAATTCTTAAAAAACAAAGCTATTTTTTATCTAAGAAAGGCATTAAATCAAGCGCAAACCTATTTTTCGAATGGTCTTCCTCAAGTTGTTCGTATTCAGGATAAGCTTAAGGAACATTCGTAATTTTCTATTTTTTTTGCTAAAGTTTTACAAGAAGCTGGCATGTATTAGGATAAATGGTTAGTATATCGCAACATTCGAATAGTTTTTTTGTTCATTGTAAGTTGTGTATTTTCTTGCCAGGTGCCTATTTTTTTATGATTAATAATGACAAAGAATGCAATCAGAACCTAACAAATGAAACTATATTAGAGAAAATATCTGTTTCTTTGAGTCGGCTGGATTCTTTTATTAACAAAGAAAATGACTACGAGCGTATTATTGATGCTGTGCGTCAGCAATGTGAAAAATTAGGATCTATGGTTGATGTCATTGATCAAAGGTTGCTTTTACAAAACGAAATAGGCAATTTACTTTTTCTCAGTTTTTCTCTTTGTACATTACATAATTACGATCTTGAAACCACTATTCAGCTTAATCTTTATAAATTTAATAGCCGCTGTGATTTGATGATCGCGCTTGCGAAGGCGGATGGGTATGTGAACTTTGATGATCAGCCGATGGCTGTTATGAATACTTATTGGAATAAGGCAAAGCTTCAGCTTCGCCAGGATGTCCTTACTTCTCTCGATACCTCTCTGTCTGAATCATTAGATGAAAAAAGCAAAGATGTGTTGGCGCGCGTCGTTGATTCCGAAATGCGTGCGCGTCATTTTGGCTTTAGGTGGACGGATTATCAGCAGCTTATTGATAAAGTTCATGCAGAATGTGATGAGATTACTGAGGTTGCTTATGACGTGGACAAGCGTAAGGAGCTGCAGGACGAATTGGGTGATCTTATGTTGGTCGCTTTTTCCTTTTGTATGCATTTTAATTTTGATCTTAATGAAACGCTGGAAAAGGTTATGAAAAATAGGCAGCTTAGATCGTTTTAAGATGTTTCTTTTGCTGACAAATTCTTAGCTGTAAATGCGCATAAATCGTGAATAGGACACACGTCGCATAAGGGTCTTTGGGCTTTACAGATATAACGTCCGTGTAGAATTAGCCAGTGATGTGCGTGATCAAGGTAGGTTGTTGGTATGTGCTTTTGAAGCAGATCTTCGACCGCCCGTGGCGTTTTTCCTGGTGCCAGTCCCGTTCGGTTGGCGACACGAAAGATGTGGGTGTCAACGGCAATCGTAGGTTCGCCAAACGCAATGTTTAGAACAACATTTGCGGTCTTGCGCCCAACACCTGGTAGAGCTTCTAGATCTTCCCGTGCGCGCGGCACATTACCATTATGTTTATCGATCAGAAGGTGTGATAATTTAATGATATTCGACCCTTTTGTTTTATACAAACCGATTGTTTTGATATGATCTAAAACACCATCAATTCCTAGAGCGAGCATTTTTTGCGGAGTGTCCGCCTGTGTAAACAGCGCCTTTGTTGCCTTATTTACCCCCTTGTCGGTTGATTGTGCTGACAGCAAAACAGCAATAAGGAGCGTATACGTATTCGTATATTGAAGTTCTGTTTCTGGCGTTGGCATTGCGGCTTTAAAACGCTGAAAGAGTTCATTGATTGCAGTTTTGTTCATTAAGGGGCAGGGGAAATTAAAGGTGGATTAAATAAGGGGTAGCAAGGATTTTGATCATCTGCAACATTATTATCCCCAATTCGGAATTAGAAAACAGGAATTTCTCTCCCTGTTTTCCGCGGACTTGATCTTCCAATGTACCTTAAATTTTTTTGGATATTTATGGGCTTGTTATGTTATAGTTACTGTCGTCATGACGAGCCCATAGGGCGTGGTCATCCAGAATATATCGAAAAAATACATGATTTGTAATATTGTTACTATTTTCTTTTTAATTAAAAAAAACTTGTCAGAAAAATCAAAGAACTAATTAAGTCAAAAGAAAATTATAGTTGACTGGATGGCCACACCAGCTTACGCTGGCTCGCCATGACGACAGACTTTTGCTTGTCAATTAAAACTTAAGATACATTGGAAGGGCTTGCCCCGAGGATCTTTTTTTATTTCTTCTTACGTACGTCACTTGCAGCTGTTTTTTCAGTTTTTGGTGCAACGACAACGTCACGATCTTCGCCTGTTACGGCTTTAGGTGCTGCTGCACGATCAACGGCGTCATTACCTTTATTCTTTTTTTCTTTTTTTGTTACCGCAGTCGTCATGGGGGTTGTCGTTTTTGCTGTTGCTGCAGCTTCAGCCACAGGTTCAACTGGTCGCGGCTGAATTTTGTATGGATCCATAAAAATAGCATGTAATGCTTTTAATTTTTCCTGTGTTTCTTGGTCGAGTTGAACGCCTTCATCAGTGCGCGTTCTGTTTGTTATTTTTTGATTTGTTATGCCTGAACGCTCGTTCTCATCCCTAAAATCAGTGTCACGATGATCGCCACAAAAACCATCTGAAAAACTGCCAGCAATTGCTGCACACACAACTGTTAATAATATTCTATTATTCATGAAAAATCCCCATGTCTTGTTATTTCATATCTAACTATAAGGGGAAATATCTTAAAAAATCGTTAATATCATGCACTTCCATTAAATGGAAACACATAAATGGAGGCCGGAACCGGAATCGAACCGATATTGAAGGATTTGCAATCCTCTGCATGACCATTCTGCCATCCGGCCTTTTTGTGCGTTATGTTGCGTGCCCTTGCGTCGTTGTTCAGCGACTCCTCGGTGCTTATGTACGAATGTACACTCCGCGCCTCGTCTCTCAACGCCTAGCAATGATCCCACACCATTTAACACAATAACAATGCGTTATGTTGCGTGCCTTTGCGTCGTTCATTCGTCATCACGAGGAACCGTAGGTGACGTGGTGATCCAGAAAGATCTGGACAATCACACTCTCTGGGTTCGCCACGACGGCAAAAAATCATGTTAATAATTAACAAAAACACAAAACCAATAAATTCACTAGAATTTATCTTATTTTTTCATTTATAGTCGTTTTAGGTGCTTTTGGCAAGTTTTTTTGTAAATGTCTATTTTTGAACACGAATCTGATATTGATGCGATCCTTTTTCGTCAGGTGCGCCCACATGGGGTGTTATCTCTGCGGGTTGAGGCAGCATTGCGTGCCGTAAAGCGTGTGCCGTTTTTACCGCCAGCAAACAGTGATGTGGCCTATGGCGATGCGCCTATTGTGTTGAAACGGCGCTGCGAAATGCCTTTTTTTGTACTTGCGCGTGTGTTGGAAGGGCTTGCCATTCAGCATCATGAACGTGCTTGCGTAATTAGTGCAGGGGCAGGGTACAGCGCAACATTGATATCACGTTTGTGTAATCATGTGGAGGCGTTTGAATCCGATAGTGTTCTTTTTGTTCGGCTTATTGATGCAACACGTGATAATGCATCTTTGTCGCCTGTGTCATCGTTATCCCCTGATTTAGTGGATGTTATTTTCATGGATGGTGGGTCGATTTCAGTTATTACGCAAGCTGTTATGGACAAGCTGGCCATTGGTGGGCGCCTTGCTGTGGTGCAGATTCGCCCTGATACTGTAGGGCAAAAACGGGGTATCGCTGCTATTCATGTGCCACTTTGTCAGTTGATTATTTATGAAATGCAGGAGGTTCCTTTGTACGATGAGGCAGGGCAAAAGCAGTTAAAACGGACATTAATGCCGATTAAAAAAATAATGGATATCCATATGCCTGAATTAAATACGTTGACTAGGCAAAATGAATCGTTTCATTTTTGATAAAAATCGTTAAAATGAAGGTTGATAATAATGTTGTACTCAATGTCGATGATTTTAAACAGAAGGTAGCCATCTATCGTCATCACCAGCTTACGCTGGCTCGCCATGACGATCTTCTGCTAAATCGATAGTGAGTATGTATTCGATAAATCTAAAAAAATAAAAGGTAATGTGCGATGTTAAAGATGAATGTACTGCTTGCTCTTGGTGTAGCTTCTATATGTGTGGAGGGGGCTTATGCAGCGTCTCCATTAACTGTTGTTAGTGACTCTGCTTCTTCCGTTGCGGTTGATCAAGTGTTGGCACCTGCGAGGGCGCCTATCGTGTCAGATTTGGCAACAGCGTTGGCTGCTGCTTATGTAAATAACAGTACGTTGCAACAATTACGGGCAGAGGTTATGTCTTTTCATCACAAAAGCACGCAAGCAAAAGCTGAGTTTCTGCCAAAGATTTCATCAAAGATTGGCATGTCAGGCTCTAATGCGCATTCATCATCATCCACACGCCAAAGTGCGCGTCAAGCTGGCGTAACGATGGATTTGAATTTGTTTGCAGGTGGTGCAACGGTTGCATCCGTTTTGTCGGTTGATCAAAATATACGGGCACGCTGGGCAAATTTAATGTCGGAAGAACAAAAGATTTTCATCAATGTGATTAATGGCTATCTTGATCTTATTTCTAAAATTCAAAAAGTGGAAGTTCAAAAAGCTGCCCATGCTGCGTATTTAAAGAATTTTGAAACATCATCCGAAAAGCACAAAATTGGTGAAGAAACGATTACGCAGGTTGCTAATGCTGAATCCAAATTAGCAAAGGCGGAGGCTGATTTACGTTCAGCAGAAGCAGATGTTGTTGGCGCGAAAGCTTTGTTTGTATCCTTAACAGGGGCTGAACCTGTTAATTTAACAAAGCTTGATGGCCCTCAGAAATTGCCTATAAATAGTGAAATGGCTGTTAATTTGGCAATTGAAAACCATCCTGCGATTGTGAAGGCGCAATTTGAACATCTCGCTTCCAAGGCTGATTTGGATGAGGCCAATGCGAAATTGTATTCGCCGCGCGTGAATTTAAGTGCGTCATCATCACGCGATGAAAGTAGTACACGTACAAAATCAGTAAATATGTATGGCAATCCTTATGATGCCAGGTCATCTGATTATCGAACGAACAATCAAATTGGTATTAATGCGACATTTGATTTGTATGCAGGAGGTGCGTATTCATCAAAAAAGCGTGAAATGCATGAAGTTGCAGTTAGCAAACGTGTTGCTATTGATAGTGTAAAGAATGAATTGATTGCAAGTGTGCGTAAGATTTGGGAAGCGTTGCAAGCCTCACGGGAAAATATTTCAAATTTCAAGAAACAAGTAAAAGCGGCTGAGATCGCTCTTACAGCAACACGTCAAGAAATGGATGTGGGGACTAAAATTTTGTTTGATGTGTTACAAACACAGGCTCAATTGGTTGAAGCGCAGCTTAGTTTGATTGAAGCTGAAAAAACATATTATCAAAATGCTTACCAAATGGTGTCGTTATTAGGTGGTTTGCATGCGAAAGCATTAAAATTGACGGTTGAATATTTTGATCCTGAAGCGCATTATGGGAATGTTCCCGTAGGTTATTAACGAAGAAGGATTGGTTGTATGACATCGTCAAATCACCGTGAAGATGATCAAGAAATGTCAATGGATGAGATTTTGGCGTCTATTCGGCGATATGTGTCGTCTGACGAACCCGCTGATAAGCAGCAAGTAAAATCGTCAGGTAGTGTATCAGGTTCGGGTGATTCGTTGCGTGGAAGTGCGCCGCGGGATGATTTTGCGAAAGATGATGTAACAAAAGACGCTGGGAAAGAAAGTGGGTTTAATGCTACTGATTTTGATGATGATTCAACCTATGATGATATGTATCCAACGCCACCAATCGTGACAAGTGATCGTGAGCGTGGGTATTCATCTATGTCGCGTGACGATGTTGTTCGTTTGGCTGATGAAGATGCCCCGCGCCCATTTCCTCGTTATGAAGAAACACCAGCTGTATCATCGGGGGTAGCAACACCATTTACGCCTGCGCATCATTTTACGAATACAGTGCCACCAACGATGTCGCAAGCAGCGCCTATTATGCCATCAATGCCTTTTTCACCAAGAGATTCATCAGTGGGCTTATCGGGAGGAAGTGTCGCACGACATGCGTCCACTGCATCGCCACGTTCTTACGCGTCTGAATGGCATTCAACATCACAACAAATGGCATATCAAGACGTTACGCGTCAAACAGTGTCTTCTGATACACGAACAGGTTCACGTATGGATACGCTTGTTTCGGATGAAACCTTGTCAGCCACAATGGAATCATTTGCTCGCCTTAGGGATGCATCCACCCAGACGACAGCGCCTACACCATTAGCGACAGATAATCAGAGTGGGCTCAGCAACCAAACGCTTGATCAGTTATTTGCAACATTAGCGCGTCCGATGATTCGTGATTGGCTTGATCGAAACCTGCCGACCATGGTTGAAACGATGGTTGCAAAGGAAATTGAACGGATGACACGTTTGTCTCGTTAATATCTGAACGATGTGTTATGATGCTCCATAATTTTTTAATGTGTATGAACAAGTGTATCGATCTTTTATTGTTGAAAACTCCCCTGCCACACGTCTTGACCGTTGGGTGAAGCGTCAGTTCCCTCATGTAACGCAGGGGCAAATTGAAAAATGGTTGCGATCAAAAGATATTCTGGTTAATGGAAAAAAAGCGGAATCATCTTTACGTGTAAACGATTTTGATGCAATTCAAATCAAGGCTGTTATTGCTGATATTTTAGCAAGGCAGGATAAATCACCGCTTAATCTTGAGGTTTATATTCCGAATCGTACTGATGCTGATGCTTTAGCTGCCTGTATCATTTGGGAAGATGACGAATTGCTGGTGATCAATAAACCGTCAGGGCTTGCAACACAAGGGGGAACAAAAACACGTCATCATGTGGATTTGCTTCTAAGGGCGTATCAATATCATTTTTGTCCAAAATTGACATTACGACTAGTGCATCGCCTTGACCGTGATACTAGTGGTGTTCTTGTGGTCGCAAAAACATTAAAGGCTGCCAATAATTTAGCCGCACAATTTAAGAATAATACAACAAAGAAAGTTTATTGGGCAATTTCACATGGTAAACCATCGCCCTTGCATGGCGTCATCGATGCGCCGCTTATTAAGGCCGAGAATGTCAGTCGCAATGGTGAAGCCATGATTGTTGATTTTAAAAATGGAAAATCTGCCCAAACAACGTTTCGTGTCGTAAAATCGTTTCAAGATTATAGCTGGTTTGATTTGCGTCCACTTACAGGGCGTACACATCAAATTCGCGTCCATTTAGCCTGGCATGGAAATCCAATTGTTGGTGATGGTAAGTATGGTGATCCAAGTTTGCGATGGGGTGATGAGCAATTGCATCTTCATGCGCGATCCATTTGTATCCAAAGTGTTGATGGACAAATGCTAACCTTTACAGCGCCGCCGCCGCCGCATATGGTGGATACATTGTCACGTAATCATATTAATTGGGAACAATATGCCTAAGATGCTTGATTCATCAGCGACTGATCAAAATAATTCTCAAAACCCCATATTGCCGACGTTATTTGTGGTAATTTTACGCTATTTGTGGCCTTTAGACGCCGTACTTGCTCTCCGTCCGAAACATGTGGATTTTTTAAGCACCCATTATGCGGATGGGACATTTATTGTATCGGGGCCTCAAGTGCCACGAACAGGTGGTGTGATTTTAGCGCGTGCGAAGAGTCGTGAGGATTTGATGGCTATTTTAGAGAACGATCCATTCTATAAAGAGGGGGCAGCAGAATATCAAGTGTTTGAATTTATGGTGAATAATGCAATAGATGGTTTTGTTGAATATGTTAAGCCTTAATAACTTTAACCACTTAAAGGCGCTGCTTCGGTATTGCTAAATGTCACTTTCCCAGCATTAAGAAGTGCCATGAAATTCTTTGTGCCGAATCCATTTGACCCTTTTCGTTCAATAATTTCAAAACATGTGTGACCAACAAGATTTTTGGTTACTGTTTGCAGTAAAATCTTTTGTTCATTATTTTTTGTTTCGCCATCAATTAGGATTTTGTATTTTGATAAATTAAAAAGATTATATCCGCTTTCAGGCAGTTCATCTGCAATGGTTTGATAATAAGACGAGGGGATATCAACAAAAGGAATGGACGCTTTTGCGAGTGATTCAGTTGATTGCATGATGTCCGCTGTACTAAAGGCTATGTGTTGAACACCTTCACCTTTATGGGCGTTGAGGTACTCAGCAATTTGTGATTTTTGATCATTCGATTGGTTGATTGACAAACAAATATTGCCGCATGGACTGATAAGGGCACGATTACTGATGTGATTTTCCCCTGCTGTATTAAGGCATTGAATCTGTCTAAAATTGAAAAGCTTTTGATAAAAACCTGACCAATAATCAATTTTTCCGTAATGAACATTATATGAAATATGATCAATGGTACGAAGTCCATGTTCATTATGGGTGACGTTCGTGTTTGGGTAGTAGTTGAACTCATTATTAAAAAAGGCATCAAGTGATTCACCTTCAATGCAGTACAATAAACTGCCGCCAATGCCAACAACGGCTGGAATAAGGTATGGTGTTTGGTATTTATAAGAAATTGCCCCTTTTGCAACGATGTGATGATAGGCTTCCTTTGTGTTTTTTACCCAAAACCCAATGGCAGAGATGCATGAGCCATGTTCCCGTGCGAAATTCCCTGCATGATTGCTAACGTGATTGCCTTTTGTTTCGCAGTTGATAAGAAAATGAATTTGCCCTTGTTTATATAAAAAAATCTCATTGCGTTTATGTTGAGCAATGCATTTAAAACCAAGGCGATGCATAATTGACTGTATGTAAGCGCACGCATTATCTGTTGGTGCTGAAAATTCGATAAATCCGAAACCGTTTGTTTGTGCTGGATTTTGTTTAAATCCCTTTTTTCTTTTGTCGAACGTAAAGTTGGGTTGCATTAAATTTTGGCTCCTTGCGATTACATAACGTTATTCTTTTTATGATGTGTATGCTTGATTTTATGGGAGGCAGAAGCTTTTATAGCTATGCGTTTTTTGATGTCTGAAGAACTACTTGCGCGTGCGTTTCGGTAATTCTAGGCGCTTTGTGTGTTCTTTCAAGTTGAAAAGAAACGACTTCTGCGCGTATGTTAAATCTCTCGTGACCTTCTCCCCTTTTCATACGCGATGAAACGCGGTATGGTGAATGGCATATGATTTGTTTATAGTTATCCAAGAAAGGATGTGTGTTATGTCAATTACGGTTGGTCAACAATTACCTGAAATTACGATGAAGCTTGCGAAGAAAGATGGGGCTGAAACAGTTACAACGACAGCGTTGTTTGCGGATAAAAAAACGATTCTGTTTGCGTTGCCAGGTGCCTTTACGCCTGTATGTTCGGCGCGCCATTTGCCAGATTTTGCTGCGAATAAGGCGGCACTGAATGCCGCTGGTGTTGATCAGATTGTGTGCCTATCGGTGAATGATGCATTTGTTATGCAAGCATGGGCGGATAGTCTTGGCATCGGTGATTCTGTGTTGATGCTTTGCGATGGAAGCGCTGAATTTACAAATGCCGTTGGCTTGACGCTTGATTTAACGGCAGCTGGTATGGGGATTCGGTCACAGCGTTATGCAATGATTATCGATGATGGTGTGGTAACGCATCTTGAAATTGAAAAAGAAGCATCATCCTGTTCTGTCTCAGGGGCAGATTATTTTGTGACCTTATTGACAAAGGGGGTGTAATGCTGGGTAAGTAACGTATGATGATGTATGGACGCGGGGGGGGATGTAGAATAATCTACTTAGCATCCATGCATTAACATCCTCACAATCACCCCTCCACATTCTGATCTAATTCTAACCACATCGCATTTAAAATTGCGAATGAACAGGCAAGACCTAAGCCAAGAACCCAACTAAAATACCACATATAATCCTCCTGAACTTAATAACTACTATGGTTTTCATCAACAGATGCGGCGGTTACTTTGCCACGTAGTACGCGATAAACCCATGATGTGTATGCAATGACAATTGGAACAAAAATTAAGGTTGCAATCAACATAACGGTGAGTGTCGCCTTGCTGGATGAAGCATCCCAAACGGTTAGACTGCTGCTAAGATGTGTTGTTGATGGCAGTATAAATGGAAAAATTGAAACCCCAACGGTTGCAATAATACTGGCGATACAAAGTCCACTTGTAATAAAGGCAATGCCTAATTTGTGCATGCGAACGCATATTGCCGTTAGTAAGGCAAACATATAAGCTGCAAATGGAACGCCCCATAATAAAGGATACAACCTGTAATTAGTGTCCCATGCACCAACGGCAGTCGTCACTTTTTTAAGGAGTGGGTTTGAAACCCCATTATGCACGGCATCAATAATATGAAATCCTTTTACAGTATTAAGAGTTAGATAACCATTAAGTGTAAAGAGTATTAACATAACAATAATTGCCCCATAAACAAGGCTAGTTGTGCGCCGTAAAATATGACTATCATTTGATTTTAGCATCAAATAGACACCGCCATGCATCATCATCATTGCAACACTAACAAGTCCACAAATGATACTGTATGGATTAAGGAGCCCCCAAAATGTTCCTGTGTAGAAAACACGTAATGATTCATCAAAATGAAAGGGAACGCCCTGTAACGTATTGCCGATGGCAACGCCAAAAATCAATGCAGGAACAAAACTGCTGATACAAAGCGCACCATCAAAACTGCTGCGCCAGTAAGGATGTGTCATTTTGCTTCTAAATTTAAAGCTAACAGGGCGCACAATAAGTCCAAGGAGTGCTAGAAATAGGGCGATATACATACCTGAGAAAACAGCAGCATATACTAATGGCCATGCCGCAAAAATAGCGCCCGCGCCAAGAATAAGCCATACCTGGTTTCCTTCCCACACAGGCGCTACGGTATTAATAATAATCCGTCGTTCCATATCAGTTCGCCCTGAAAAGGGGAGTAACATTGCAACCCCCATATCAAAGCCATCCATAACCGCAAACCCAATAAGCAAAACACCGAGTAATAACCACCAGATTACACGTAGAATTTCATAATCAATCATGATTGGCTCCTTTTAAAGGCGTCTACAGGCCCTAGTTTAATATATTTGCACATCAGAAAAGCATCAATGATAGCAAGAATTGTGTAAAAGACAACAAAACCAATCAGCGTGAACCAAACATTACCAGCTGAAAGGGATGAGGTGGCCAGATAGGTTGGTAGCACACCCTCGATTGCCCATGGTTGACGTCCATTTTCAGCAACAAACCAACCAAGTTCAATTGCAACCCAGGGAAGGGGAAGGCTAATCATGGATAACCCTAAAAACCATCGTCGTTTTTCCAATTGACGTTTGCTTGCTTGATAAAACGCAAAGGCAAAAAAGAAAATAAAAAAGAAACCAAGCCCAACCATGATTCGAAATGACCAAAAAAGGGGCGTGACATTCGGCACGGTATCCAATGCGGCTTTGTTAATATGCGTCTCCGTCGCGCCAATAATGGGGGCATGATGACGTTTGAGGAGTAGCCCATAACCAAGGTCATCTTTGTGGGCATTGAACCGTTGTTCAAGTGTTTTGTCATGACGATTTTGTCGCCATTTCTCCAGTGCCTCATAGGCGATCATCCCATTTTTAATGCGTTCTTTTGCGATTTCAACTAAGTTCTTTATACCTGGGACTTCTTGATCAAGTGAACGTGTGGCAATCAGTCCCAATACCCACGGTATTTTAAGTTCATAATGTGTTTTTTGTTGTGCGACATCGGGAATGCCAAAGACGGTAAAACCTGCTGGCGCAGGCTCCGTTTCCCACATAGCCTCAATACCTGCGAGTTTCATCTTTTGGTTTTGGGATGCGGTATAGCCACTTTCATCGCCTAGCACAACAACGGATAAGGCTGACGCTAGACCAAAGCTTGCGGCAACGGTCATGGATCGTTTGGCAAATTCTTTGTGACGTCCATTCCATAAATAATAGGCACTGATTGCCATAACAAACATAGAACCTGTTACATAGCCAGCACTAACGGTGTGAACAAATTTTGACTGCGCAACGGGATTAAAGAAAATATCATAAAATGATGTTAATTCCATACGCATTGTTTCAGGGTTGAAGGTTGACCCAACGGGATTTTGCATCCATGCATTTGCGATAAGAATCCAGAGCGCCGAAAAATTGGTTGCAAGTGCGAGAAGCCAAGTGACCGTTAAATGCGCGACTTTGGATAGTTTGTCCCAACCAAAAAAGAATAGACCAATAAAAGTTGCTTCCAAAAAGAAAGCCATTAATCCTTCAATCGCGAGGAGTGACCCAAAAATGTCACCGACATAGTGTGAATAATAGGCCCAGTTTGTACCAAATTGAAATTCAAGGGGAATACCTGTTGCAACACCCATTGCAAAATTAATACCAAATAAAAGCCCCCAAAATTGTGTCATTTCTTTCCAAATAATACGTTTGGTCATGACGTAGACGCTTTCCATAATCGCAATTAAAAAAACGAGCCCCAACGTCAACGGAACAAATAAAAAATGGTACATGGCGGTAAGACCAAATTGTAAACGAGAGAGTTGTACGACGTCAAAATCGATCATAGTGTTGTGTCCTTTTGATTTCTTGGTAGTGTGGTTTCTGGTTGATTTTTATAAGGGATAGGTACGTGTTGGTTTAAATGGTGGTGCATTGTGTCAGGTGTAACCTTAACCTTTTTTGCAGGAGAAAAACTTAAAAAGATCCAAATGCCAATCGTTTTGAGGATGGCAATGCTAATTAAGCCTTTGGCAAGAGGGGGGATTTTTTTAAACATGACTAAAATTATCACCATTAAATAAAAATTATTTATAATTTATTATAAGTAGCATTAATTATAAAAATCAATTAAATTAATTGATTTTTTCATTTCTTCTGACCAAATGACGATAAAGAAAATGAAAAAAGCAGAACCACATTTCTTCCACCCCCAGTTCGGGATTTCGGCAAACAAAAACCTATAGTTTCCGTCATGGCGAACCAGCGTAAGCTGGTGCGACCATCCAGAAAAACAAACATTTTCGATGTAACAGGCATTTCTGACGCAACAGCCCTGGATCACCACAAAAGCCTTCGGCTTTTTCGTGATGACGAGGGATGATAAAAGTATCTTCTGCTAAAAATCATCGGTGTTGGGTATAGCCACTTCCGAAAGAGCAGCCACTGGATCACCACGGAGCGATGCTCCTCGTGATGACGATTACGTAATATATATGGAGTTTTCTTCATGTTTAATCCCGAATTGGGGTTTCCAGTAACGGTTTATTAATTTTTTAAATCTATAGTTAAAGATAACGGGATAGGAAAATTATGATGATGCAAAAAATTCGAAAACTAATGTTACTTAGTATTCTGACGACTCAAATTTTTGTTTTTTGGCTTGCGGTTGGTTATGGTTCTTTTTTCTTTATTATGTCATTTCCACTCGCTGCGCATGATTTGACTCCAACGGCATCTTGGTCTATTCCCCATAAACAGTTATTTATGTATGCAGAAGTTATAACAATTATTTCAATGACAATTGGATTTCTGGTATGGCACGTGCAGCAGCAGTCTAAGAAAATACAGCTGATTCGTTTATATCGTCAACGGAACGAGGATGCCAAACAAAAACAAAATTTAATTAGTAAGTAATCCAAAACCATTGCCGTGGTAAGAATTTTACTTTATGTATAATTCTTAAATATGGGGGTATTATGAAATTAACGATTGTTTTTTGTTTGTTTTTTGTGAAATGTGTAATTGCTGGTGATGAGTTACCCTTGATTGATCGATTATATGAAGATCGTCAGCTGCATGCGCTTTGTGGCAAAGTTTATAATGCTTTAAACGATATAACGGAAGCTTATTATACTATTAATAGCCGTGTTCTTAATGAAGGTGCTGAAATTGAAACACTGCATTCGCAGGTGATGCATGTTCAGACGCGTATTGATAAATTAAGTAGTGAAATCGTTGATTTAGAATCTGCATTGAATTGTTCAGATGGCGGGTATTCTGGATTGTTTCGACAGTATTCTGCTTCTAATTTGTCGATGTCAGAATTAAGTGTCTTTGATCAGTTCTGCCAATTCGAATTACGGGATTGCTTGGCGCGATCGTATGATTCTGAATACGAAGATAAAGTTCCAGTACTTGTTGAGCGCGTAAAAAGTGAGACTGAGCTAAAAATTGAGAGAAAAAAGAAAATTTTTGCTGATTTACAAGCACAATTAACTCAAGCGCTTAGTCGTATATCTGCGGCAGAATCATCACGTACAATGATCCGTATTACCGTTGATGGAGTTGTTTGTATGGATGGTGAGGGGTATTTGCTGTCTGACATTATTAAGATGAAAAGACTCTATCAGCGATGTTTTAATCAAAACGAATCAGAAGCTTTAAGACGAGATTACGTTGAGATTCAACAAAATATGAAGACGCTGGAACCTGAAACATTAATATTAATACAAAGAATTTCTTAAAGACTCAATTCAAGATCAAACATGAAGAAAACTCTCTATATGTTACGTAATCGTCATCACGAGGAGCATCGCTCCGTGGTGATCCAGTGACTGTTGTACTCAGAAAAATTATTTTACTGGTCACACCAGCTTACGCTAGCTCGATATGACGGCAGATATCGCTTTTCCTCTACGCCGCATCGCGGATGCGTCCTCCGCATATTTTAAAAACGTCGGCAATGACATTATTCTGAAAGGTTTTCAAGTCATCGTCTGTTAATGTTTGCTTTTTGGGTTGCAAGGTGACCTCTAACGCTATTGATTTTTGTCCTACAGGTGCCTTATCACCGCTGTATACATCAAACACGGAAACAGTTTGTACCAGTTCACGGTCGATTTTTTGGATAATTTTGATCAATTGATCTGCTGATACGGATTGATCAACCCAAAAGGCGAAATCACGTGATACGGCTTGATAAATAGCAGGTACAAATGCGCTGCGTTTATCTTTTGCTTTTGCGGGCAACTGGTCAATAAACAGTTCAAACCCAAGTGCCGTTCCGTTAATGTCGAGTGCTTTAATCACCGTTGGGTGAAGCTCGCCAAATACAGCAAGGATTGTACGTCCCTGTTTAACTGTTGCAACGCGCCCTGGATGAAAATAAGAAGGACCATTTGATTCAATTTGAACATTGCTGATGCCAAACAAGTCGAGCGCTGTTAGGACATCTTCTTTAAGTGTAAAGATATTGGGTGCACTTTCAGTTCCCTGCCAATGGCGTTTCCCTTTATGAAATACCCGTAATCCCGATAGTGTGCGTGTTTCAACAAGGTTTTTATTTACGTTATGAAACTGTGGTGCATATTCAAAATAGGCACTGTTTGGTTGTGATCGTTTTTGTGCGTGTGATGCAATTTTTAAAAGTCCCGCTAGGACGCTTGGGCGTAGCACCGCCATTTCTGCATTGAGAGGCTTTGCTAAAGGGATGCCTGTCCCAAATAATTGCGCAACATCGGCTGGCACAAACGACCATGTATAAGCCTCATTATATCCACGATTGGTGAAGAGAGTCGACAAGCGTTCACGGGTATTATTCGCGGTCACAGGTAGCATTAATGGCAATGGAGTATCAGGAATAACATCATAGCTTCGCATGCGAAGGACTTCTTCAATTAAATCGACATCCATGGTTACATCATGTCGGTGGGATGGCACACTAACCGTAATGTCAGATTCAGAAGTGGTGATTTCGGTAAAACCAAGCTTTGTTAGAATTGTACGTGCGTTTGACAACGTTAGGCTGTGGTCACCTGACAAACCAATTAAACGTTCTTTTGTAAGGGTGACGTGAATTGGTTTAGGTGGTGTATTTACAAACGTACCAACTTCTGTTGGATCAGACGCTGTACCGCCACACCATTCAATAATCAATTGTGTGGCATAGTCTAGACCAAAGAGCACATCTGCTGTATCCACGCCCCGTTCGAACCGTGTGCGTGCATCGCTTAAAATAGCTGTTGCTTGCCCTGTTAAAGCAATACGTGCGGGATCAAATAAGGCTGATTCCAAAATCACATCTGTTGTATCATCGTCGCATCCTGTGCTGGCGCCGCCCATAACACCAGCCAGTGAAATAACCCCCGATGCATCATCAATAACTGTCATTCCAGCGGATAAAGTATAAGTTTGATCATTAAGCCCCTTAAATATTTCACCGCTTTCTGCTGCGCGAATGCTAAGGGTTTTGCCTTGTACTTTGTTGGCATCAAATACATGAAGGGGACGACCAAATTCAAGACATACATAATTTGTTGCGTCAACAAGGGCTGAAATGGGACGGCATCCTGCTGATCGCAGGCGGTCTTGTACGTATTGCGGGCTTTGTCCATTTTTTAGTCCATTGATCACACGGATGGCGAAATGATGTGTGTGGGGATCCGTCACGGTTACGGTAATCGGACATGCTCCTTTTGTTTGCACAGATGCAGCAGGGTGTTTAACATTCGGTCGCTCAATAAGGGTGCCAATTCCATAGGCAGCAAGATCACGCGCTAATCCATAAACGGAAAAACAATCACTGCGATTGGGGGTGATGCTGACATCGATAATGGGGTCTGTCATGCAAAGGCTTGTTGCTAAATCGGCGCCGATCGTAAGATTTGCATCTAAATCCATGATGCCGTCTGAATCTTCACCTAAATTTAGCTCACGCGCTGAACAGAGCATGCCTAAACTGTCGACGCCGCGAATGTTGCCTTTTTTTAAGGGAAGCCCTGTGTTCGGAATAACAGTGCCAACGCGCGCGAAGGCAACGTTCATGCCTTTCCGAACATTGGGTGCACCACATACAACCTGATGCAGAGTAGGGGTTCCGTCAGCTTGTTTGGTGCCATCCTCAATCGTGCAAAGACTTAATCGATCTGCATTTGGATGGCGATCACACGTTTTAACATGCCCAACGACAAATCCTTTTAGACGTTCACGGGGATCTTCAACATGTTCAACCTCTATCCCGATGGCAACTAGGGCATTTGTGATTTCAGCAAGTGACGCGGTTGTGTCAAGATGTGCCTTTAACCAGGAGAGGGAGAATTTCATAACTCATAATCCTTAAACAGTTTTTGTAGAAGTGGTGTGAATGTGTTGCCACATATGATTTCTTAGGAATGACTATAACGCATCTGAGGGAAAAGGGGTATATATTAGTAGAAGATTCAGAAAAATCAACGTTTATCCGTGGCATGATACCCGATTTCTTACCCGTATTTACCCGATTTGGTTGTTTTTGTTTAGAACAGAAGGGGATTATGCTGAAAAGCATTTGTTCATTGATTTAAGTTGCATTTTGAGGACATGTTTGCCTAAATATAAATCAACAAATGAAACATGCGTGGATGCGGGGCGGAACTTATGAATAGATCAGTTTGTTCGACTTATGAAACAGTGGATGAGATTGATGTTCTTGCACAGTCAGTGACGTTTGATAAAATCCGTGAGGCGACAAAAGAGCTTTCGAATGTTGTTGTTCGAACGCCAACGGTGCGGTCGCCATGGCTCAGTGATTATATTGGTGGTAATGTTTTTCTGAAACTCGAAAATTTACAAATAACGGGTTGTTTTAAGGCGCGTGGCGCTTATATGTGTATTAAAAATTTATCAGAAGCTGAAAAGGAACGTGGTATTGTAACCATGTCCACAGGCAATCATGCGCAAAGTGTTGCCTATCATGCGAAGGAAATGGGGATTTTAGCCACGATTGTGATGCCTGAAAATACACCAATTGCAAAGGTTGAACGTACCCGAAGTTTAGGGGCGTCCGTTATTTTGCATGGTAAAACAGTCCTTGAAGCACGTGATTTCACGTTGCAGCTGATGAAACGTAATAACTACGCTCTTGTGCATCCTTTTGATGATGTGAATATTATCATTGGGCAAGGGTCGGTTGGTGTTGAAATGCTGACAGACGTGCCTAATCTTGACGTGTTGTTGATTCCAATTGGGGGTGGCGGTCTTGCGGCGGGCGTGGCGATTGCGGCAAAAGAATTAAATCCCACTATACAAATTATTGGTATTCAATCGTCTTTTTGCCCATCCACAGCAGAGGTTCTTTTTCCGAATGTTATTTTGAATGAGACCCGAAAGGATTTTCAAACGATTGCTGATGGTATCGCCGTTCATTCACCAGGTCGTATTAACCTTAATATCTTACATAATTTGTTGGATGATATGTTGATTGTTAATGAGTCATCGATTGAAGCTGCTGTAGAATCCCTTATTGTGCATAATAAAATTATTGCCGAAGGGGCAGGGGCTGCAGGTGTTGCTGCTATTTTAGCGGGTAAAGACATATTAAAAGGTAAGAATGTTGGTACCATTATTTGCGGTGGTAATATTGATTCGCGTATTGTATCCAGTTTGCTGATGCGCGGATTGGTACATGAAGGTAGATTGATACGGCTAAAAATTGAAGTGTCTGATAGCCCTGGAATTGTTGCGCACCTGTCAACAATCATAGGCAAGGCAGGGGGAAATGTGTTTGAAATTAGCCATCAACGTCTTTTTAATCGAACGATGATTAAAATGGGGTATGTGGATGCAATGGTTGAAACACGTGATGCGAATCATGCTAATCTCATTTGTAAAGCATTGATCGAAAATGGTTTTCCTGCAAAAGTTATGGAAGATTCATTTTAGAACCAATTCGACAACTTTTTACTTTATCCATTTTATGATTATTGTTACACATTAATCATGTCCGTTTATATTAAAGTGAAAAATTGTCGAATTGGTTCTGGAATTATTAATAATAGGAAATAGTTATGCGCGCTGAAATTGAACAAGTCGTCGAATCAATTCGTCAATCAATAGCTCTCCTTCGGAGGCATCTTTGACTATGATAACGCATTAGGTCATTTGACATCATTGAATGAAAAGGCGGAATCTCCTCATTTATGGGATAATCCTTCGGAGGCACAAAAAACGTTAAAAGAACGCGATGCGTTAAATGCATCTGTTTCGCGTATTGCGTCACTTGAACAAGCTGTTATTGATCATTCTGATTTTATTAAACTTGCTGAAGAAGAAGGTGATGATGCTTTATTAAAAGAATCTGAAGAGGCTCTTTTAATGTTAAAGCGTGATGTTGATCGGCTGCAGTTGGAAACTTTATTGTCGGGCGAAGCTGATGGCAATGATTGTTTTATGGAAATTAATGCAGGTGCAGGCGGGACAGAGGCGCAAGATTGGACAGAGATGCTATCGCGTATGTATATGCGATGGGCTGAAAAACGTGGTTTTAAAATGACGTTGATGGATGAAAATCCTGGTGAAGAGGCGGGAATAAAATCAATTACTGTCCAAATTCAGGGAAAACAAGCCTATGGCTGGTTAAAGGGTGAAAGTGGCGTGCACCGTTTGGTACGTATTTCACCGTTTGATTCAAATGCAAGGCGTCATACTAGTTTTTCATCTGTTTGGGTATATCCAGTTGTTGATGAAAATATAAACGTTCAGTACGAAGAAAAGGATTTGCGTATTGATACGTACCGCGCATCAGGTGCGGGTGGACAGCATGTCAATAAGACGGAAAGTGCGATTCGTATCACCCACATACCAACAGGTATCGTTGTGCAGTGTCAAAATGATCGATCGCAGCATCGCAATCGTGCGCAAGCTTACGATATGTTAAAGGCACGTTTGTATGAGCGTGAGCTTCGAATGCGTGAAGAAGCCCACAACGCCCAAAGCGCCAGTAAAACAGACATTGGGTGGGGGCACCAGATTCGATCATATGTTTTACAGCCTTATCAGTTGGTTAAAGACACTCGAACGGGTGTTGAAAAGGGGAATGCCCACGGTGTTCTGGATGGTGATATCGATGAATTCCTTGAGGCTGCCCTTGCGCATAAATTAGTGGAGTAAATGATGTCAGATGAACATGATCGATTGCGACAGTTATTTGACGCTCAGCAAATGGCGCCTTGTTGGCTTATTCAAGGGATACCTGTTCAGGCACGTTTGTTTGCGGATCAATTAGCGTGTTATATTTTAGCATCGCCCCTTAATGGGCATGGTATGACGGTGGATCTTGTTGAACGGCACATTAAAAATGGTTCATTCGGCAATAGTATGGTAATCCAAAAAAATGAAGATGCATCAGAAATTTCGGTTGATCAGTTGGTGCCTGTCTTTGATTTTCTGCATAAAAGTCCACTTATACCAGGATTTCGCGTTTTGATTATTGATTCGATCGACCAGATGAATCGTTTTGGTGTGAATAGCTTGCTTAAAAGCTTGGAGGAGCCTCCTCAAAAAACATATATTTTTTTGATATGCCGGCAATTGGCGGCTGTGTTGCCAACGATTCGTTCACGGTGTCAGATTGTGCATATAGATGAAAATGTGTCGATTCAACCTGTTTTTCATCAGAAAGAGGTTGGTGAATTGTTGCAATGTGCCTATCGTGGTGATTTTGCGCAGGCTCAGCGATTGTGTGAGCGTCTATGTGGTGGCGATAAAGCCCAATATGATGTGCTGGCGATGGCGCTTTTTGATGTGCTTTATCACAATGTGATTCAGTCAAAAAATGGAAATGAGGCTGAATTGTGGCTTCTTTTGACGCGTTTTTGGGAAGAAGCAAAAACAACCCATCTTGATCGACAGCATGCGTTTATGACCGTTTTGGCGAGTATTGAAAACCCGAGTGTTTTGAAAGCCGCTATTCTATAGCTATGTTTATCGATTGCTTAAGGGCTTTGAATTCAGTGGACGTTAACCCCGAGAGCTCTATAATGGATGCATCATCCATGTTTCGGTTAATCATGTTAAGGGCAATCGCTTGCTTAGCTTGCAATTCACCTTTAGCTAATCCTTTGGCTTCACCTTCGGCTAATCCTTCCGCTCTCCCTTCGGCTTTTCCCTTCGCCAATCCTTTAGCCTCCCCCTTCATAATGGCGGCTTCTAACTCGTCACGGTCATTATAGACTTTCTTCATGTAGAATGTATACGCACTGCGTTCTTTCTCCGTCATGCGAAGAATCCTCAGCTTGTCCGATACTTGCTGCATGTAGGGAGAATGATAATTCTCGGGCACCTTTTCGTGTTTCATCACATACAGCCATTCATCCATTTCCGTTAATTCTTTGACAAGTCGTTCATTAAATTGCGGCACCGAAATGAAAAAATATTCAGGTAAAATATCGGTTGCATCAAATTCTTCATGGGTTTTCGGATCGGTGATGTGCACTTGAAGACGTTCATTGGATTCAATGTCATGGATGATGGTTTTGCCGTGATAAACGGATCCAACTCCGTCCCCAATGGGAAAATAGAGCAAGGAAATATGAAACACCTTTACAATTTGCGTGTAATCTTCGCGTTGTGCCAAGTTATCCACAATCAATCGCGCGGTGTTAAAGCATGCTTTATGAATGAACGAATTCTTCACATTTCGTTCAATTTCGATGATGTATTTGTGGTGATTTTCATCCTCCACAATTAAATCAGCAATGCTGCGTTTGTCTTTTGGGTCTTCTTTATTGCTTTCGGATTCCAATAACGCAATGATTTTAACGGCGCTATAGCCTTTTGTTTTGAGGAGCGCTGAAATGAATCCTTCGACAATTTCATAGTCGCCCTTATCCTTCAAAAGGTATTTGATGGCGTAATCAAAACTAATCAGTTGCTTGTCGGATATCATGGGTGTGGCTTTGGTTTTTATATGTGTACGCCTAGTATAGCATAAAAAACAAGAGGAATCACCTGAAAGTGATGTTGTTTGCTTTGTCTTTATATGAAGGGCGTATAAACCGATAACTTAAATATAAAATGGGTGTTCCTAAGATATTTATAATAAATCTAACGATATAGCCTGCTAGTACATATGAAATGATGACACTATAAAGTGTAAGTGGTTCTGGATTGAAGACGATCCAGGCTAGAATGCTAAACAGGAAATTGTCTATTAATCCCGATATGAAGGTTGAGATGTTTTGCCTTAACCATAAATGACGACCGTTTGTTTTGTTTTTTATCCATTGATAAATAAGAATATCTATATGTTGACTAATGATATATGCGATTAAGCTTGAAATAAAAAAGCGTGCAGAGGGTAAAAATACAATAAATAGACTTTTGTAGATGTCTTCTTGATGTATTTCTTTAATGCCAGGATGGGCAAGGCATAGAATCATCCAAAGGCTAACAACAAGTTGTGCTGCAAAGCTGATCGTTATTGACTGTCGTGCTGCTTTTGGACCAAAATGCTCTGTTATAATATCACTTGCAAGAAACGTTGTGGCAAATAAAACAGTTCCAAGGGCAATAGGTTCTGGTGTTGACCAGTAAATTCCAAGACGCAAAACCTGAATATTAGCAACAACAACGGCGAGGGCACTGTAAACCCATAAACCCGCGTAGCCATACCGACAGGCACCAATAATCATGACAATACACACCAGAAATGTTAGAAGCGAGGCAAATTCTGATGGGAGTGTTTGTAGGTATAGGATAAGGTTTTCAATCTGGTGATCGATCATTAAAATACCATGCAAATTCTTTTATAATGGTTTCGTACATTGGGCGTTTAAAATCAACGATATAGGTTGCGATGTCATTAACATTAACCCACTTATGTGTGGAAAATTCAGGATGTTCTGAAATTAAGTTCGTCACATCATGGTCTGTATTTAGCTTTAAAAGAAACCATTTGAGGCGTTGTCCCTGATAAACGCCGCCCCATAAACGTTCTTGTAATTCTTCTGGCCAGGCAAATGTTATCCACTCATTTGATTCGGCAACTAAGGTAACATCCTTGGCATGGATGCCTGTTTCTTCATAAAGTTCACGGTAGAGTGTTTGGATCGCTGATTCTTCAGGGTCAATACCGCCTTGTGGCATTTGCCATGCATCGGGTGTATTTAAGCGTTTGCCTACCCACACAGATTTATGAGAATTGACCAGCATAATGCCGACACCAAGTCGATAGTGCATCGTTGATCCCATTATTCGATTCCTTGCTCTTCATTGTAGTATTCTGCCTTATTTGAGGGGGATTCGTCAATCCAGAAGGGGGCTTTTGAACCGGTTTATATTTCGAAAATGATTGAATCGAGAAAAGCGTGATAATAATTCAAAGTAAAATTTAATTAATATAAATTTTTAGTTAAATTATTCGGGATAAAATTTATCTTGCCCTTTTTTTCTCAGGTATCTGACGATGGATATATAAGTTACGTATTTCTATTGTTAAAAATCACAAAAAGGAAAGAATGTTAATGAAAATGTGGTCATCATCTGAACTTAAACAATTGACAAATGGTTATTTGTCGGGTGTCTCAATTAAGGAACTTGCACGTCGTCTTAATCGTACGCCAACGGCTTTGAATAAAGCATTAACACGTTTTGGGATTCGCCATCAACGAAAACCAAAGCGGATAACGTTTTGGAATGCATTTGGTGATGCCGATTTAAAAACGTACTCACCACAAACGGCAATTGCACGGTTTGATCGACGTTATCGTAAACATCAACGAGAACTGTGTAGTCGCTGGGTTCCTATGGATCAGGTTGTGAGTATACTTGAATCAAAAGGACATATCGTACAGTTATTAAAGGCGATGGAAAACCCACGTCAAAGTCTCTATCTATTTGATGGAAAACCATTACCTGCTTTGCGTCTTGTATTTATAGCTAATCGTTATCGACTTGAACGGAATGAAGGTCCTTTTTATGTGCATGGAGTAACGGAATAATGGATGTATTAAAAGAGATGTATCAGCGAGCAAAGTTGAGTGAGGAGCGCTGGCAGCTTGTTCAAGATGTGCGGCGCCTTAATGCCGTTGCTTTGCGAAGTCAGGAAATTCAGTCGCGTATTCAAAATCATTCCAGGCGGTGGGGAATGCCGTACATTACGGCACGTGATCCCTTTTCGAATGCTCGCGCAGAACAGCATTGGCGTCATTTTCAGGCTTTGATGACACATTATGCAAATCATGGTTTGGTTGATCGAGAAATGATTTCGGTTGTTTTGTATGAAACCAAACAAAGGCAAGTGGCGAATCAAGAAAAGCGGGTGCATGACACGTTGGATGCTATTGAGGCTGCGTATTCTAAATTGAAGCGGCGCTTTTAACCTAATGTGTATAGAGTGTTAATGACAAGGAATGCATGAGGTGCCATCACGCGTACTACATAGCCCCGTGTTATATCCGCGTGGTAAGGTAAGTCTCGTCATAATACGATCGGCTGAACGGACATAGGATTTATTAAGATCTTTCGTTGGGGTGCGCCATGGTTCCTGCGAAGAAGATTCTGCTTTGGATCGATCCAATTCATTTGTAAAGAAATCAACACCAGGAAATAAATTGTCAAACACAATACGGTACATGCTGATTAAACGTTCAATGTTTTTCAGAAAGTGTTCTTTTAATATGAAACAATCACGTCCATTGCTTGTTATTTGATTGTAGATTGTGTCAGTTAGAGAATTGGAATAATAATAAAGAATAAGATCAATGTTTTGTTTAAATGATTCATAAACTTTGCTTAAAATAAGTGCAGACATACGTGAATTTGATAATTCTGAAAGATAAGGAATGTCGTCTTGAATTTCTCCTTGAATAAGTGGTTCATAAAAATTGAGTAACCATCGTTCAATCTTTGCATAAGGAGCATATTCATCAAGTATTTTTCTTAATTGTTCTAATCGTTCTGGATGCATATCTGTTTCAATAGCGAGGGATGGAAGATATACATTTAATGATCTGCAAATGGTTGGGACATATTTTCTAAGAAGTCCTTTAAATTCTGCCGTTTTGTATTCTTCTTCATTGTTAAAATCAATGTATTCTCTGTAGGTATATTTCATTAATTTATTAATTTCTGATAGCTTTGTTAGTATGGTTTTGATGCGTTCGGTTGATATGCTTAAGACGTAATCATCAACAGTGATTTCTATCATGCTTTTTGTTCGTGGAGAAGCTGGACTGACTTCACTTTCTGTGGCACATACGTAATGTGTTGCGGCATCCAATTGTATGAAAAGAATCGTCATTGCAACGATTAAGATTATATTATTTCTTTTTTTCATTTTTTTACCTGAATATAATATGTGCCATCATTCTATCAAACAACAGATTAATAAAATGTTAAAGCGATGGTAATTAGTATTATTTATGTGTAATATGTGACTATGCGCGAGATTATTTTAGATACAGAAACAACGGGGCTTTCCCCAACGCAGGGTCATCGCATTGTCGAAATTGGCTGTTTAGAGCTATTGCATCAACGCCCAACAGGGCGGACGTTTCACACCTATATTAATCCGCAACGTGATGTGCCCGCTAAATCGACTGAAATCACAGGGCTTACAGAAGAATTCTTAAAACCTTTTCCTATTTTCACTCAAATCGTTGATGATTTTTTAGCGTTTATTGGCGATGATGTGTTGGTTATTCATAACGCTGCTTTCGATATGGCATTTTTAAATGCAGAATTAGAATGGGCGAAGAAGCCAACCTTGCCAATGACACGTGCCAAAGATACATTGTTAATGGCACGTAAGAAATTCCCAGGGTCACCCGCCAGCTTGGATGCTTTATGTAAGCGATTTGCGATTGATTTATCCAAACGTGACAAACATGGGGCGTTGTTGGATGCTGAATTATTGTGTCATGTCTATATTGAATTGCTGGGTGGACGGCAAAAAACATTGGGTTTTGATGCAGCTGCTGCGGTTGCCCCTGTGGTGATTTCTGTCGCACCTCATGCCGTCAATTTCCCTCGGCGGCAGTTTAGCGTATCTGCAGAGGAGGAAGCGTTGCATCGTGCCTTTGTTGAGACGTTACCAAATGCCCTTTGGAAGGCGAAGTAGGTTAATTTTATATGTTTTAACTGTTTATTATTATTTTGTAATTATTGTTAATTATATAAGATAAAAAATGGTTTATTATGTTTGTAAAATCAAAAATACTCATATGGATTTTTTTCTTTATTAACGTGTGCACGTTTGTTATGAGTGCAGAGGAAAAATCGACTGATTTGACAGAGATTCAGCAAGAGCCTTCTTTTTTTCGAATACAAACCCCTTCTGGGCAATATATTTATTTTCTTGGTATTGTTCATGGTGTGCCGTATGAGCAATTATTATCTACTCGTACAAGGCAAGAACTTGAACGGTTGCATGCAGAAGGTGCACATTTATATTTAGAACATACCTTAAC
>CANKZX010000014.1 GCA_947488275.1 Alphaproteobacteria bacterium
TGCGGGATTTTCATCACACCATCAAATACCATTCGATTGAGTGAGTCTCCATCAAAGGCGAGAATAAGCGCGCGGCGAAGTTCAATATTTTGAAAAATAGGGCGACGCATATTCATGATAATCGTACGTACAGATACTGGACGGCGTTGCTCTGTGTCTTCACGAATAATATCACCATTTTTTACGGCATCTACTTTATAGCCATTATCCCATTGCTGTGGATTTGTATCAAAAATAATATCAAAGGCTTTTGCAAGGAATCCTTGGAAATGTGTCGTGACATTTTTAAAATATTCAATACGAATTTTATCAAAGTTAAATTGCCCAACCATGAATGGCAAAGATGCCCCCCAATAGTTTGCATTTCGTTTGAAAGCGACGAGACGACCTTGCTGAACTTCATCAATTACATAAGGTCCTGTTCCGATAAGGGGTGTTAAGCCTGAATTGGGGAAATCCAACGTCTCAAGTTGTTTCTTTGAAAGAACACACATATTACCAAGCGCAAGTGGTAATTCAGGATCATATGTACCATTATCGGTAGGCTTTAATTGAAACTGTATGATTTGTGGCGAATGAATAATAACATTAATAATTTTACCATAGGCGTTTTTATAACGTGGCAATCCTTTATCACGTAGCGTCTCCATTGTAAACTTTACATCATCAGCTGTAACAGGGTCACCATTACTAAACTTAGCAGAAGGGTTTAAGTAGAAAACAACGTACGATTTATCACTTGCAATTTCAATTTTCTCTGCAACTAAACCGTACATCGCAAACGGTTCAGCTGGTGATCGTGCCATGAGTGTTTCAATTGTAAGACCAATTCCTGTTGCGGCAATGCCTTTTACAATTTTATCATTAACACCGTCGAATGTGCCAACGGTTGCAAGGCGGAGTGTGCCTCCCTTTGGTGCATTTGGATTTACAAGTGTCATGTGATTATACATGGGGACACCAAAGCGTGAAAGGGCTGTGACAGCTTTTTCAGGATTTGGCGCAGGAGGCGGAGTGGGTGTCGTTTGAACAATAGGTTGTACAGTTGCTGCGGCAAAAAGAATGGACATATGCACACATAAAAGTATCATCGCAATAATCATAAAAAGTAAATTACATGTTCTTTTTATGTATATATTATTACTTGAAATATGCTTTTCTTTATTTAATAAAATCAATTAGATGCACTCACGCTTTGTTTATATGCGTAACATGTATCGCACTGTCTAAAAAATAGCAATAGAAATTTAATATTTATTCAATATATTCAGCACCGATGATTTTTAGCAATCCTGCCGTCATAGCGAACCTGCGTAGCAGGTGTTGCTATCCAGAAAAATAATCTTTTTGAGTAAAATAGCCACTTCTGAAATAACACCCACTGGATCACCACAAAAGCCTTCGGCTTTTTCGTGATGACGAGGGATGATAAAATTATCTTCTGCTGAAAATCATCGGTGTTGGGTATATACCCTTTAAAAATGAAACACTTGCAAGACGACCCAGTGCCTTATAGGATGGTTGTCATATAAGGACATCTCATAAAAGTTAAGTTACAATTTATGCTTTGGCAAATTCCTCTTCCTTCCTTCACTCCAGCACTTCCTGAAATCTTTTTAGCGTTATCGATTCTTGTACTTACACTTGTTGGTCTTTTTTCAGGTCGTCATGCGTTTAAAGTAACGTATATTTTATCACTGATTGTTGTTGGCATTACATTAGCGTTAGTTGTCGTTCAACCGAATACACCCCGTATTACATTCAGTGGGCTTTTTATTAGTGATGCATTTAGTATATATGCCAAGATTTTTATCACAAGTACGGTTGGTTTGATTCTTGTTATGGTTAAATCATCACTTGTTCAAAATGAGCTTGCTTTGTTTGAATACCCAATTCTTATTTTGACATCAACACTTGGCATGATGCTGATGGTTTCTGCAAATGATCTGATTTCTGTTTTTATGGCGATTGAGCTACTTAGTCTTAGTTTATACATTTTAATTGCTCTCAAACGTAAAAGTGTGGAGGCCAGTGAAGCGAGTCTTAAATATTTTATTTTAGGTGCGCTTGCAACGGGGATTCTTCTTTATGGTATTAGCTGGATCTATGGTTTTTCAGGGACAACAAATTTTGAAATTTTAGCACGTTTTTTACATAACCATGAATTGCAGAATATTGTTTTTCTTGTGATTGGTCTCACGCTTATTCTTGTTGGTATTGCTTTTAAAATTTCGGCAGCGCCCTTTCATATGTGGGCACCTGATGTTTATCATGGAACGCCGATACCGATTATGGTTTTTCTTGTGAGTGTGCCGAAGTTTGCCGCTTTTATGGTTGTGATCAGATTGCTTACGGATCCCTTTAGTACGTTGATGTTGCATTGGTCTAATGTGATTATGGTTCTATCAATTGCATCAATGATTATTGGTGCCTTTGCGGCATTAACACAGCAATCCATTAGACGTTTTATTGCCTATAGTTCAATTGGTCAAGTTGGTTTTGCCTTGATTGGTATTATGCTTTCAAATGAAATGGGATACAGGGCAACATTAACGTTTCTTGTTTTTTATTTGATTACGATTGTTGGTTTTATGGGTGGGCTTGTCCATTTATCAAGAAGAGGGCATGCTATTAATACATTAGCCGATCTGAATGGACTAGGACGTCATCATCCCATTATATCGTTTTGCCTTGGTTTTTTTATTTTCTCGCTTGCGGGTATTCCCCCATTGCCAGGTTTTCTTCCCAAACTTATGATGATTCAGTCAACGGTACAGCATAACTATTATGGTATTTCGATTGTGGCCGTATTGTATAGTGTCATTGCGGCCGCTTATTATCTTATGCTGATTAAAGCAATCTTTATTGATAAACCAGCACGTGCTGATTCGGCTGCCGCTATGTTTAAAACACACGATAATGAAAGTTTAATCGTAACATATAGTTTGCTTATACTCTTGCTCGGTTTGATGATTTTTCCTAACCCATTTCTATCGTGGACGTCCCGTGTTACAACCTCCCTTACATTTTTCTAAAACAAGCAAAATCTTGTCATTGAATTAAAAGTAAACAGAAGGTTAAAATTTCTATAAAAATAAAAAAATATTTAATTCGAATTTTATATAAAAGTTTGTTAGCATCTTAGTAAGCGAATAACTCTAAAGGAGTAAGGTGTGCGTATTTTACTAATAGAAGATGACTCAGCAACAGCAAAAAGTATAGAGGCAATGTTAACAGCAGAAGGGTTGGTTGTTGATACAACTGATCTTGGTGAAGACGGTCTTGAAATTGGAAAACTCTATGAATACGATATTATCGTACTTGACCTTGTCTTACCAGATATGGATGGATTTGAAGTCTTAAGACGCCTTCGTGCTTCTCAAATTAAAACGCCTGTTTTGGTTTTATCAGGCTTAAGCGAAATTGATGATAAAGTTAAAGGTCTTGGCTTTGGTGCCGATGATTATCTGACGAAGCCATTTAATCGTGTAGAGCTATTGGCGCGTATGCATGCCATTGTGCGCCGTTCACGCGGACATGGTGATTCAATGATTCGCACAGGACGCTTAACAGTGAATTTACAAAATCGTACAGCAAGTGTTGATGATGAAACAATTAATTTAACTGGGAAAGAATATGCTATTCTTGAACTTCTTTCATTACGAAAAGGAACAACACTTACAAAAGAAATGTTCCTTAACCATTTGTATGGTGGTATGGATGAACCTGAATTAAAAATTATTGATGTTTTTATCTGTAAACTGCGCCGTAAAATTGCCGAAGCCATTGGTGATGATAGTTGCATTGAAACAGTTTGGGGTAGGGGATATGTTTTACGTGACCCCGCCAATGAATCAGCGAAGGCGAAATCATTTCGCGATGACGATCTTATGAATACTCACGGATGTAATGTTGACCAGTCTGCAATTAACATTCCATTGGGTGCTCTACCTTTACAACAGAATGCAAAATTATTTAATTAGCATTTTTATTTTTTCATTTTTTCTCTTTTCGTTTCCCAATTCCTTTATTGTATAAAAAAAGGTCTCTTATACAGAGGCCTTTTTATATTGAATGAATATGCTTATTTTCTGCCATGCACGATAACGACGGCGTTAGTAAAAATAGGTGTAGCTATTGTCGAATGATTGTAAACAAAAAAATAATTATGCGTTTGAATTTAACCTTTTTTTAATAAATTAGCACTACCATCATAAATAGGATAACATGTCTTAAATAGGTATACATCAGATGAAAAATCGTAATTTACTTTTGCTTTCAACTATTTGTTTGGGTGCAACAATGGTTCAGGCAATGGCGACGGATGTTGCGCCAGTAACGCCAGCGGCTAATGTGTCACGTTCCAATATAAATCAATTTCAAATTGCTTTACAGGCTGCACAAAATGCAAAAACAGCACAAGATGCGGCGAATCTAGCCGCGCAAAATGCGAAATTAGCACAAGATCAGGCGTCTCTTTCAGCATGGTATGCAGCAGCAAAATTTGCAGAAGCGCAATCATCTGTGAATGGTTTTCCACAAGCGCCTGCACAAGTGGCAGTAGGTACGACGCAAGTGCCAGCAAGTTCAGCGGTAGCGGCTAGTGGTTCAGCTTCAGTGACGACATCGTCAACAGTACAAACGGCTGTAACAGGTACAACACCAATAAATAATGCTGTGCCAACAGGTACAGCGGTGGCAACTACTTCTAGTGCAACGCAAACAGCTGTTCCAGCAAATCCAGTGGATGCGCTTCTTAAAACATTAACCTATAATTCAACATGTACAAATAGTGCTTATACACAAAATGGTTCTACGTATTCATTAACAGCAACATGTTCGGGTGGTGCCGCAGGTGCAACGACACAACCACTTACCTTAACACTTGCAGGAAACCAACTTTCAACAAGTGTTCAAAAATGTTCTGATATTGCGAACGTTGCAGGCAAATTAACCTGTATTCCATTCCCACTTCCTGCCGTTGCAACAGATATTACACCAAAAACCTCTGACTTTAGCGGGTTTAATTTCTATACAAGTGGAAATTGTGGAACAGACGCAGCCTCGCTCACGTTGGTATCAGCAGGAAGCAATAAATATACCCTTAATGCTTCGTGCCGTAAAAATAGTACTTCCCCTTATGCGCCGACAAACATTACAATTATTCCTTTGATTGGTCGGGATGCAAATAACAATGGTGTTATTATGGAGATATTATTGCCAAATGGTGTTCTTTGTCAAAATATCAAAGTTGCCGCCGATGGTGTTTTAGCGTGTGAGCCAAAACCAACACCACTTTCATCACTATACGTGCCAGCTGCATCGGCAAATGTGCCAATTCTTCAGGATTTTATGAAGTATAATTTTAAAGATACGTGTAAAGTTGATTCGATGAAGCTTATGACTGTTGCAGGTGCCGCGCAGCAATTTACATTAAGCGGTCTTTGCTTGCAAGCAAGTGGTGCTTATCAACAAACATCTGTAACGGTTGCAGCAACAATTGATGGTGTAGATGAAAACAATAAGCGTCTTCTAAGCTCTAAATCAACAGCAGGCGTACCATGTGTTCAAATTTCAAACGTAGGTGGTGCGTTGACATGTACGTCTTCTTAATACGTTAGGAACATTCATTAAAAAGAGGAGAGGGGATATATTCCCCTCTTTTTTATTATGCACATCTTTTGGATTTATATTTATCGTTTAAGAATTACGCTGAATTAAGGGTTTGTTAACCTATTTCCCACACACTAGTAGGTGAGAAGGATGTAAATAACCATAATCTTTATGAAAATAAAATTCAAAAGATATGTGATTTATTCCTTCAATACATGCAAAAAAAAGGCAGATCGTGCGACGAGGACAAAATGAACAAAAATAGTAAAATTGCTTTTCTTGTATTAAATATACTTGTGATAAGTACGGCAAACGTTTTATCAGGTATTGCAACGGCACCTGTGGCAAGTAGCACCACAACACCTGTTGCCGCGTCGGGGGCTGCTGCGGCTGTAGCTGCAACGGCTCCAGCACAAGCATTAACACCCATTGTAACAGACATTCCATCAACATTTACATTTAGAGCTTCGTGTATAAAAAAGACATATATTGATTCTTTTTATCAACGTCAACTTAATGAACCTGCGTTGGTGAGCGAAGCCGATGGGCAATATACACTTTATGCAACATGCCTTAATGGGCTTGGGGTGCCAATTGATACAAAAATTAAATTGAAGATTATTATTCGAAATATGGGTGAAATTCGTACGATTAGTATTCGTTCAATTGTTGATGCATCTAATAAACTTAGAAATTGTGCCGATATTTGTAATCGAAATGGTATTCTTGAATGTGTGCCTCCACCAAAGAAAAAATAACGGCAACGACTCACTTTCACTATGTTTTTCTCAGATTTGATCCGAGGATTTTGTATACAACAAAGATGACGTCTATCGATGGTAAATATTGTAATAAATAGCTACAGAAACCTTAAATCAGTTGATTTAGAGTTTTTATCACGTTATTCATGTCATCAGGAAGTTCACAATTAAATGTATAAATCTCATGTTGCGTAGGGTGTAAAAACGATAATGAATACGCATGCAATGCTTGACGGTTGAATTCCTGAATGCAAGTGGGTAAGCCTTTTCGTTGTTGGTATTGGCTTTTTCCATAAACAGGATCCCCAAGCAAAGGACACTGAATCGATTGACAATGGACACGTATTTGATGGGTTCGCCCTGTTGCCAGTTGACAATCGATTAAACTGATTGGCATTGACACACCTTCAATCTGCCATGATTGATCCAGTGCGATGTGCGTAATTGCTTTTTTCCCTCCACCATGTTTAAGCAAGGCCATTTTCTGACGATGGAGTGGATGCCTACCTATTTGACCTTCAAGGGTCAATTTCTTTTGTGGAAGATTACCAAAAATAATAGCCTTATATCCACGTTTTAATGATTTTTCATGTGTAATGGCATCAGGGTGAAATTGGGCACTTAAGGCACGATGGGCGTAGTCATTTTTTGCCACAACCATAAGACCGCTTGTATCTTTATCAAGGCGATGAACAATCCCAGGGCGTTTGACGCCGCCAATTCCAGACAAACAATCACCGCAGTGTGCAAGCAATGCATTCACAAGTGTTGATTCATAGTGACCTGGGGCGGGATGTACAACCATACCAACAGGTTTGTTTATTACAATTAAATCATTGTCTTCATATACAATTGATAAAGGAATTGATTGTGGTAGAATATGTGTTTCTTGGGCTTTTGGACGTGTAAGTTGAAAATGCTCACCCATTTTAACTTTATAACTTGCTTGCGTTACCACTTCACCATCACGGGTAAGGGCACCTAGTGCGATCCATTGTTGAATCAAAGATCGGCTTTCATCGGGAAAATGAATCATCAAAAAGCGATCAAGACGCAACCCACGCACTTCTTCTGTGACCAAAAGATCAATTGTAAATGGCATATTAATGAGGTGTCCAAGCGACATAATCAGGCTTTAGAACGGTGCCTGTTTGTGTGATATGCACCACTTTAGGGGCATGTGCATATTTCGTGCCTGTTAAATTAGGGGTATGCGATTGTTCCCACCTATATAAACATACATTTGGGGGGACAATATCCGACATATAGTGTAACCAGGCATGCCATAGCGCAGGCACTTTACTTGCTTCTTCATTCCCTTTATACAAAACAAATCGTCGTTTTTTTTCGCCACGAGATATTTTTTTTTCCTCAAAATAACGATTCCCAAGATTGTCTGATCCAATAAAAGTGGTACGCCACTTTAAATATAATCGAATCCATATATGCATCAGGACGCTCTGTTTTGCTTTTTTTTGAGTATAACATATTTTTAGAAAACAGTCTTAAAAAAATGACTGTCTTTCAGTCATTACAATAATGAGGATGAGATGGATCAGAATTATAAAATTACGCTTGGTTCGTGATAATAAAGTCCTCTTTTTCGTTTTCGATTAGTTTGATCGTCCTTACTGTCACTATAACTATCTATTTTCCATTTAAGAATTGTTGATTGTTTTACTTCTAATTCATTACTATCATCACATGAAGTCGATCTTTTTATAGAAAATTGATCTTCAATAGTTGTATCAATAATGCTTGGTCGGCTGTTTTCATGAATCGTTATGCAGCGTCGTAATGTCAATGGCTTAGCACATTCTTCCAATTTTTGTTTGTAAGTAGCAAGGATCTGTTCGCCAAGATCAGTTAATATAGAATGTTCTAAGTACCATGTTATTTCGTCATCAATTTCACTGATTGTAATAGGCTCCTTATTTCTTATAATAAATGCTTGGTGTAATGGGTGTCCTGTGTATAAATTTTGAGCGTTTGGAATAATTACTCTTATATGAGGAGTCCAGGTTTCTCGTAACACAGCGTGTTCTTGTGGTAGTTGCAGCAAAAACTGTTCAATTGTCTGTAAAGCGAGTGCTGGAATAAATGTTGCTTTTGGCGGTGTTGCTATAATAATGCCTTCAGGAGTAACCGTTGGTGGTTCATACCTACGCACGTCAAGAGGGCCTGCCTTCCGCACAATTTTTTGAAGCCTTACGCCCAGTAATTTGATATCTGAAAAATATCCTTCGCTATCTTTTTTATAAAATTCTTTTATTTCATCTATAATTATTTGTCCGTGTTCACGTGCTTCAGTCTTCTGTATTTCATCCCTCCCTGTCCTTGGATATGACGCACCATTCATGCAGCGGTATGCAAGACCTATCTTATGATTTAATGGTGTAAACATCCCCCCTCCATCCAATTTAAAAATCGTATTTCTTAGGAGGGGAGGAACGCTACTAATATCACATAAGGCTAAAACACGATCTTCAGCGATGAATTGAGGCAAGGTTTCCACTAAACCAACGGAGGCTTGTAGTATAGAATCTCTTTGATCCCAAGCCGTTAAAAAAACGTGATCATATTGAGTCGAATCTATTTCGCTTGTTGCATAGATGATGCTGAATTTGTTATCTTGTTCTTTTCTAATGCGAGAAACTGTGTGATTTGTTTTTATCTTTATATTTTGAGCATTTTTTAGAAATTTTCTAAGATAAGCATCTCTCTGAAAGACTTTGCTTGGTCTGTCTTTTTTTGTTATAATACAGCTTGCATGATCGTCCCCATAGTGATCTTTTAAAAAATCTTCTGGGACATCATTTTGGGAATCTGAGTATTCACGGGGTATATTTCTGAGTTCATATTTTGATTTTTTGGCCTGTTGATGCGTTTCTTTTTGTTTTTCTGGACTAAGCATTGCATCTTTACCCAATACAAACAACGTACAATCAGATTCATCTGAATAAAGTTCAGGAAACATTAACGGGTAGAGTTCACCTGTCATTTGACACTCTTTAGCTGTTTCAGTATCAGTTGGGTATTCATGTCCATCTATATGAAGCATAGCCGCGGCTTCGAATGTTGATCCACTAATAATACGTTTATTTCTTTCAATGATCGTGATTATGACGCGACCGTCAGGGTAATCTTTCGTTATTTTTGATAAGAGTGCTGCCGTAATACACGCCATACCCCCGCCGCCTACAAATGCAATATTAAGCGTAGGCGTTTGTTTTTTTAACGATTTTCTTGAAGGGAATATAGGACTATGGTGATTAAATTTTTTTGTTCTTTCTCTAGATGATAGACTCTCTTGATCTGTTGCAGAGCTCTCATTATCAGAAAAGGATGATGTCGATCCTCTTTTCGTTTGCAGCATAAAGCATCTTGTTGATACGGGTGTTAAATTACTGTCTACACTCGATAATTCCTCTGCACACATTAATGATTTTTCGTATGTAAATAGAGTTATAATAAATAATAAAGGGATGGATATCTTCACGTGAATTCTCTTGTTAAATAAATGTTTCAGTTGGCAATGAAAATCGAAAAGTTGTTCCTACATCTTCTTGGGATGACATTCGAATTGAACCGCCGTGGTTTTCAATAATTTTTTTACATAAACTAAGCCCGATTCCGTAGGAGCTTCCTTCTGTACGTTTATGAAATTTCTTAAAAGGTAGAAAAATTTCTTTATGGTATTTTTTTGCAATACCAATACCATTATCTGTTACGTGAAATTCAATAAATCGATTTTTCTGGTATGCGCAAATGGTGATGATGGGAGGAGTTGTCGTTTTACAAAATTTGATTGAGTTGTTAATAAGATTTTGAAAAAGCTGAAGAATCTGAAAGCGATCGGCATAGATATGAGGAAGATCACTGAAATTAACAACTGCCTTTTTTTCCTCAATTTGCGTGAGCAACATATTTAATACATCTATCATTAACTCATTCGTTGAAAATAATGACATTGAATTTGTTCGCAAACCATTTGTTGAATATTTAAGAATCGAATGAATTAATTCATCCATTTTTGAGGCGCATTGATGAATGATACGCAAAAAATTACTAATATCCGAGATATCTCCTTGTTCATATTCATCAAGGATGAGTGTTGAAAATGCACAAATTGTTCGCAAGGGTTCGCGTAATTCATGGCAACAAATATGTGCAAAGCAATCGAGATCGCTATTTAAATTCTTTAATTTTTCGACAACACTTTCAAGGTCCGTGTGCTTGATTTGAAGTTGGCGTGCCCTTAAGTCAACTTGTCGTTTTAACTCTCTTGCATGTTTTTTTAAACATTCACGTGCGTTATTGAGTTCAGTAACATCTCGAATGACACCGACAAGTATTTTGTGACCTGCTAACGTGCGGAAAACCGATTTTTTTGTTGATATGGTTCTCACCCCCATTTTACTTGTAAATGTTTCTTCATTTATCGTTGTTTTTTCTGTTTTGAATGTTTTTCGGTCAACTTTGTAGAAAATATCGCTTTCAGTTTTTGGAAAAAAATCAGTGTCACTTTTACCGAGTATGTGTGTAGCAGGCATGCCTAATGATTCAGAAAAGGCCTGATTGACATACATAAATTGATGCTGATCATTTTTAACGAAAATAGGATCTGGAGCTGTATTTATGATATTGTTAAGCATCATAATTTCATTATTAGCATTCGTGTTATTAATGAAAAGAAGACCAAATGAATTATCTTCTAACGGAATAAAAAAATAGATAAAATAGAATATTTCGTTTGTTGATTTTTTTATTTTAATCGTATGTGAAAGTATCGATTTATTTTCTTTAGAATATGTCATATACTCTGTGATTTTTTCGATACATTCAACATCGATAAAGGCATATAAATTTAAACATTCTGAATGTATTAATGTCTCGAAATGTTGATTTTTATAAAGGATTATTCCTTCACGATTAATACGAATGAATGGAGATGGAAAATTTTCTCCAAATATGCGCCAGAATTTAGTGTTATAAAGTATGTTTTTATTCATTTTCTTACTTTTAATCTATCAAAATTCTGTTAATATGTGTTTTAAATATTTAAATTAAAGTAAAATTTATGTAGTTAGAAGTAGGAAAATATAATAAAATTCAACTTAAATAAGGAATTATAAGTGGTTTATTTTTACATTATTTTTAATAAAGGCTAAAGTTTCAAATGTTAATAAAATATTAATATTTACATGCTTATAATTTGAATACGATATTAATGCAATAAACGGTTAATTTATGAATAAAATTATGTTTTTAACATATACGCAAAAAATATACATAACATTTTGCTATGCTTTCTTGCTTTGTATTGGGGGAATCTCGTGCCATGCTGACGCTATAAATTACGTAACGCCTGTTATTAGCGGCGATATCGATACGCTTGATTGGCCAGAAGACATGGTTCAAGATTCATCTGGTAATTTTTATGTTGTTGATACCAATAAACATAAAATTTTAAAAATCACACCAACAGGTGTTGTCACAACATTTGCAGGTACAGGAACGGCTGGCTTTTTAAATCATACAACGGCAATATCGGCTCAATTCAGAAATCCATCAGGCATTACAATGGATGCCAGTGGACATTTATACATAGCGGATCGTGGTAATCATTGCATACGAAAAATTACTGTATCAAATGGCAGTGCAGGGGCTGTTTCAACATTTTCAGGTATGCAAACAGCTGCTTATAACAATACGACCAGTGGTACAACATCTCAATTTAATAGTCCGACAGATATCGTATTTTATAATAATTATTTTTATGTAACTGATTTTGGGAACCATGCGATTCGTCAAATCACATCAACAGGAAGTACGGCAACTGTTTCAGGTGGCATTGGTGCAGGCGGTGTCGATGGGGCAGCTAACATATCAAAACATAACGGGCCTTATCGTTTAGCCATTAATAAACAGGGTGTGATATATGTCGCTGATTCAACGGGGCACACGATTCGAAAAATAACCTTTACACAAGGGGCGACACCAACCAACGTATTGGTTACAACAATTGCTGGTTTAAATGATGATTTGGGCTATAAAGATGGTGTAGCCTCACGTGCACGATTCAATCAACCAACGGGTATTGCCGTTGATGATTTGGGCAATGTTTTTGTAGCCGATTTAAAAAACAATGCTGTTCGCATGATTACAGCACAAGGTATTGTCCGTACACTGTCGGGTGAAGTTCCATCAACCGATGATAATGGCGCAACTAATACAATGATAAGATTCAATGCCCCATCTCAATGTTATGTGAATGCACTGGGTGATCTTTACATTACAGAACGTGATGATCATGCCATTCAAAAAATGTCATTAAAGCCAAATTACTCAGTTCGTACACTAAAAATAAAAGGATCTGCTTTAAATTATCCTCATGATATAACGCAAGATAGCAAAGGTAACTATTTTGTTACCAATCGAAATGGGCATCAAATTATAAAAATCACGCCTACGGGTATGGCAAGTGTATTCGCGGGAGCGGGATCAGCTGGTTATCAGGATGGATTAGGTACAGCTGCCAGGTTTAATAACCCAACAAGTCTTGTATGTGATAGTGCGGACAATCTTTACGTGGTAGACTTTAATAATAACCGCATTCGCAAAATCACACCAGCTGGCGTGGTGAGTACATTTGCAGGCTCTGGCGCTGCTGCGACAACAAATGGAACGGGCGTTGCTGCAGCCTTTAATGCACCCTATTACATTCGAATGGATAAATCGGGTAATTCTTACGTATCTGAATGGAATGGTCATGTTATTCGTAAAATTACACCGAGTGGCGTTGTTTCAACAATTGCGGGTACTGTTGGGTCATCTGGTTATGCAAATGGTGTTGGAACAGCAGTAAAATTTAAAAACCCTTCTGGACTGCATGTTGATGATGCGGGAAATGTCTATGTTGCCGATTATAGTAATCATGCTATTCGTAAAATTACAACCACAGGTGCAGTTATAACCTTATCGGGTAACAATGCGGCAGGCACAGGTGGTAATGGGGCAGGTACGATTGATGGAATGCCATCGATTGCTAAATTTAATGGACCTCATGGTATTACTGTCGATGCTTTAGGTAATGTATTTGTTGTGGAAGTCAATGGTAACCGTGTCCGTATGATTACACCTGATAATTTCACACGAACAATTGCTGGAAACGGTATAGTAAATCGAATAGATCATGCTTATGGTCCATTTGCTCAGTTTAATGGATCAATAGCTGCATTTATCGATAAATCACAAAAACTAATTATCGTTGAACGTAATACAAATGCATTACGAAGTGTTGTATCACGATCAGGAATTGAATGGTAAGTAATAAAACGATTTTAGGTGTCATTATTTAAAGGTTTTAAAAGAAGAGATTTCGAATGATTGATCTAACAATAAAGACATACATAAAATCGTTTATTGTCATAAGTCTATGTTTTATTGGTATAACGGCAGGTTATACCAGTGATGCTGTGTACGTGACAAATTTTGCTGGTAATGGTGGCACATCGTTACTTGATTTTCCTGAAGACATGGTGCAGGACTCGTCAGGTAATTTTTATGTTGCTGATTGGAATAAACATAAAATTTTCAAAATAACCCCCGACGGTACCGTATCAACGTTTGCGGGGACAGGGAAGTCGGGATACAAAGATCACAACACTGCAACGTTGGCTCAATTCAGAAATCCGTCAGGCATTACGATGGATGCAAATGGAAATCTATATGTTGCAGACAATAGCAATAATTGCATTCGAAAAATTGTTGTAATCAATGGTGCGGCAGGCGCCGTTTCAACGTTTGCTGGCACTGGCAAAAGTGGTTATAAAAATGGATCAGCGACCACAGCACAATTTTCCGCGCCGGTTAATATTCGAATGCATAATAATTACTTTTATGTGGCTGATTTTGGTAATCATGCCATCCGACAAATTGCCCCTGATGGAAATGTCACCACCTTATCAGGCGGTATTGGCGCTGGTGTAACAGATGGTGCGGCAAATGTTGCTAAACATAATGGTCCATATCGACTTGCCCTAAACAAACAGGGCGTGCTTTATGTTGTCAATGTATATGCCAATACTGTTCGGCAAATTTCGTTTACACAAGGTGCCATATCAACAAATGTAAATGTAACAACAGTAGGTGGTCTTGGAAATGTATCTGGCTATACAGATGCCACAACCGGTAATAGTGCACGGTTTAATTATCCCCATGGCATAACCGTTGACAGTGCAGGAAATCTTTATATTGCTGATTTAGCAAACAATCGTATTCGAATGATTAATACGCAAGGGGTCGTTAGTACGCTTGCTGGTTCACTATCTGGCTCCTCAACAAATACAATTGGTGCACTTGCAACATTCAATCAACCTGCGCAGTGTTATTTTGCGCCTGATGGAAACATATATGTTGGTGAACGTGGAAATCATATGATTCGCAAATTATCTTTTCAGCCAAATTATGGCATTCAGACATTAGCAACAAAGGGGATATCTTTAAATTGGGCGCATGATATCACGAAAGATAGTCAAGGAAATTATTTTGTAGCTAACAGAGGATCTCATCAAATTCTTAAAATCACTTCTGATGGAACGTCAACTGTTTTTGCAGGAACAGGAAGAGCAGGTTTCTTGGATCATACAGATGGAAAACAAGCCAAATTTAATAATCCTTGTAGTGTTGTGTGTGATCGTGACGATAATGTATACGTGACGGATTTGGTCAATAACCGTATTCGTAAAATCACCCCTAATGGATCTGTTACGACCTTTGTAGGGTCGGGGGCAGGGGGTGTTAAAAATGCAATAGGAACAGAAGCTGCCTTTAATTACCCGTATTATATTCGAATCGATCAATCAGGAAATTTCTATGTATCTGAATGGAGTGGGCATGTTATTCGAAAAATAACACCAAATGGTCTGGTTACAACACTCGCAGGAATAGCAAATTCATCTGGTTATGCAAATGGGACTGGCGCGGTTGCTCAATTTAAGAATCCTTCTGGACTCCACGTTGATAATATTGGAAATATTTACGTTGCAGATGTAGGTAATAAAATGATTCGTAAAATTACGTCAGACGGTCTTGTTTCAACGGTTGCTGGAAGTAATAATAGTGATCGCAAAATAGATGGTACACCCGTTGTGACGCGATTTATTAGTCCACATGGTATAGCTGGTGATACGAATGGTAATTTATTCGTGGCCGATCAAAATTATATCCGCATGATTGCAAATGATGGTTACACACGTACAATTGCTGGCACAGGGCAGGCGGCAAGAGTTGATGCACTTTTTGGGTTATCTGGACAACTCAATAATACAGCTTCGCTTATTGTTAATAAAAAAGGGAAATTAATAACGATCGAAAGAAACAGTAATTCGATTCGACAGTTATCTGTTTTTCCTGGGTATATGTGGTAAGCAATCTCATTGTAAAAGGTTTTTCATTTTAACAGAGTATTAACTTTTTTTTTATACACTGAGCGTAGATTGATGAAAAAAGTTTTTTATTATGCATTTATTTACATTTTACACTCATGCCCTATTTAAATTATGCATACAATCAATCATGTTGATTATGATAACGTTTTCTATTTGCAACGCAAGTAGTACAGCTTATGTAATGCCTTTTGTTGGCGATGGCACAACATCCTTACTTGATTTTCCAGAAGATATGGCGCAAGACGCTTATGGAAACATCTATGTTGCGGATTGGAATAAACATAAGATTTTAAAAATTACCCCCGATGGCATCGTGTCTACATTTGCTGGAACAGGGACAGCGGGATATGTAAATCACGGGACAGCAACATCGGCTCAATTCAAAAATCCATCTGGTCTTGCTTTTGATCCAAGTGGAAACTTATATGTTGCTGATGCTAATAATCATTGTATTCGGAAAATAATCGTTGCGAATGGAAATGCAGGCGCTGTTTCTACAGTCTTTGGAACAGGAAATCCTGGTTATAAAAATGACGTCAGCACAAACGCACAATTCAATACGCCCGTTAATATCCGTATTTATAATAATTATTTTTATGTAACTGATTTTGCAAATCATGCCATTCGACAGATTTCACCTGAAGGAAATGTAACAACGGTATCAGGTGGTCTTGGGGCTGGTACAACCGATGGTACAGCAGCTGTTGCTAAACATAGTAACCCCTACCGTTTAGCGATTGATAAACAGGGCATTATGTATGTTACAGACGTTAATTCACATACAATTCGTAAAATTACATTCACACAAGGTGCCACACCAACAAATGTGAATGTGACAACATTCGCAGGTCTGGCTGGTGCTTCAGGGAACGTCGATAGCGCAACAGGCGGTGCTGCACGATTTAATGCACCTCATGGTATTGCAACAGATGATGCAGGAAACGTTTACGTGTCTGATCTAAGTAATCATATGATTCGCCAAATTTCACCACAAGGCGTTGTAAGCACACTTGCAGGATCAACCGTTGGGTCTAATACGAATAGCATTGGAAGTCTTGTTAAATTCAATCAACCTGCACAATGTTATTGTGCACCTGATGGTAATATGTATATTGGCGAGCGTGGAAATCATGTTATCCGTAAACTATCATTCAAACCTAATTATGCAGTTCAAACATTTGCGACAACAGGGGTTGCGTTAAATTATCCACATGGAATCGTGCAAGATAGTAAAGGTACTTATTTTATTGTTAACAGAGGAACACATCAAATACTAAAGATGACACCTGATGGTGTTATCAGTCTTTTTGTAGGCACAGGATCAAGTGGTTTTTTAGATAATGCAGATGGGAAGAAAGCACAATTTAATAATCCTTTCGGCATTGTATGCGATGATAATGACAATCTTTTTGTAACTGATTTAGATAATCAACGTATTCGCAAAATAACACCTGATGGCGTTGTTACTACCTTTGCTGGCTCTGGCACGAAAGGTAATGTAAATGATACAGGGATAAAAGCTGCCTTTAGCAGCCCACGTCATATTCATCGCGACAAAGCTGGGAATTTGTATGTATCTGACCGAGATAGCAATGTTATTCGTAAAATAACACCCAATGCTGTTGTGACGACGCTCGCAGGTATACCTGATAATGCTGGTTATGTAAATGGTCCAGCAGCATCCGCTAAATTTAATAATCCAGGGGCACTTTACCTTGACCAAGCAGGCAATCTTTATGTTGTTGAATATAATAATAATACCGTTCGTAAAATTGCCGTCGATGGTACAGTTTCAACACTAACAGGTGGTAATGGGGCTGGTACGACTGATGGCATACCATCTGTTGCTAAATTTAATGGTCCTTTTGGATTGACAGGTGATGATGCTGGCAATTTATTTGTTGGTGACACAATAAGTCAAACAATTCGTATGATTACACCTGATGGCTATACGCGCACTATTACTGGCACAAAAACAGAAGGAAATGCCGATAATATTTTTGGTTTACTTGGCAGTATGTCGAGTCCCTCCAACTTATTAATTGATCAGACGAAGACACTTATTGCCGTTGAACGAAACAGTAGTATTATTCGCAAAATCCCTGTATTCCCAGGTTATATGTGGTAATATAAAAAGCTTATCTAACGTCGTGCTTACGTTTTTATTCTTCGCGTTTTGCCCAGATTTAATCTGGACATCTCGATCCCTGGATCAAGCCTTCGAAAAACGTCGGATGGGTCTTATATTTAGAAAAACGTGAGCACGGCGTTAGATAGTAATACTATCTTCGGTTTTAAAAATTTGTTAACTATTAAAATTTTTATTTTGAAATTTTAACATTTTGATATCACGATAGATATAACTTAACAAAAGCCAAATTTATCAAGATTTGTTTGACCTATTATTTGTTTCTTATTCTTTGATTTTCTTCCCCCTGTATTCGCTATAGATTTTCCTTTCACTACCTTCTTCATTCTCTGCAGAGGCGCCCCTAACGGTTTGACAGAATTATTTGTCAATATAGATGCGGTAACAGTCGAATTAGTTGTGAATGGATCACTGTCTATTATACCTGCATCACTCTCATTCGCTGATGCGCGTTGTTTCTTAAAAGATTGAAAAGGTGCTCTATTTACACCGTCTTGAATGAGTGATTCTTGTTCTTTTTCTAAGCTATCACTTAACATACCTTCTGAATCTGTTGAGAGATGAGCATCTTTTGAATCGGACGCTCCTAATACTTCTAAATCATATTCCTTTTGAAAGAAACGTGCTGCTGAATTTGCCTGCATATAAGATAGCATTTCTGCTGAATGAACCACATACGCAAAAAATTCATCTGTTTTTTTATCATGTTGAAAACTAAAGTCAAAGTGTGGGTAATTTTCTTTGTTTTTTCGAATGTAATTTTCAAGCTCTTCTTTTGTTTTGTAACTATCTGTCACAAATACGAGGCTCGCTAAATATTGTGCTTCTGTAGTTGACGCGCAAACAACCTCTAAAGGTCTTTTGTACGGAACAATCTCAATAAATCCACTATTCATTAAAGGATCATCACGATGACGCATAAATAATACTTTTTTTTGTACAGGCTGCGGGTCAAGCGTAGATTTCGGATTATACCATGGATAGGCAGGATCTTGGGATCCTGGTGTCGTTGATTTATCATACAAAATAGTTCGTGTTCGTGGCGGTGATCCAACCCCTTCAAAAGGAAGTTCACCATTACTACCTTGAGCTGCATGATTCAAACCAAAAACTGAATATGAAATTAGAATAAATTTTACTATAAAATATTTCATGTTTATTCCTAAATGATAAATTAGTAATTCACATGAAAATATATAGTGATTAAATATGGAATATTCAAGTATTTTTTTCTATTGTTAAATAGAATATGTATATTATTTTGTACTACTTAGAAGATTTAGCGTTATCTCCTTTTTTATTGCATCAGTTTGCAATGTGTTTGCATCAATTTCAGCTAAGTCAGACGTCTGTATGGTAAGGTGGGTTAGCGAAAGTCTTTTAAGAAGGTCATTTAAGTCATGAGACTTAACACCATCACATAAATTATAACCAGCACGTCTTTGATATATGGAAACTTTACGTAATTCCAAACGACGTAGTTTTCTTAGTGTGCATAAATGATTTATTGGAAGCTCTGTAATATTTTCAAAATTTTCAAAGATAAGTTCTTCTATATTTTTAAATTTTGTTAATTCCGCAAAAAAATCATCCGTGATGGCGTCTGTAATGACAAGTCTTTGGGTTGACTTAAAGTCATAAACTTCCATAAATTCAGGGGTTGATTGTTGATAAACCGATATACTTTGCAATTTTAATATAACGATTGAAGATGGTGTATAGTCTGAGGTAATTAATGATGCACTGTTTTCATCAGCTAAGCGTTCAGGTATTTCAAAGGGGATAGGCTTTTCCCCCTGTTCGCCTTTTGATGCATATTGTCGTTCATCAAGAGTACTTGCAGCTACTGGTTTATACGGTATGACAGATTGATTTTGCCTGCCGCATAATGAAAATTGATTTAAAAAAGCTAAAATACCTAATTCTTGTCTTGTCTCACTGGCATTTAGATTAAGAGATAGAAATGTACAAACAAAAATAGATACTTTTATATGAAGAAATTGGTATTTTAATTTATTTTCTATCATACACGCTTCCTAAAATATATTTTTATATCTTATTGTAATGTGTTATTGATTAAAATACCATTAAGTTGATTGATACTATCAGGTTAAAAATGATTATGCTAAATAGGATGCGACATCCAGCATACGATTAGAAAAGCCCCATTCATTATCATACCACGACAATACACGTACAAGTTTGCCATCAACGACGTGTGTTTGCTTAAGATCCGCAATAGAACTTCGTGGGTCATGATTAAAATCAATTGAAACTAACGGGACAGTGCTTACGCCCAAAATTCCTTTCAACGCACCATCCGTCGCTGCAGCTGTTAATGCATCATTAATTTCAGTGATAGTGGTATTTTTTTGTGCTATAAATTTAAAATCGACAACTGATACGTTTGGCGTTGGTACACGCATAGCTGTTCCATCAAGGCGTCCTTTTAATTCAGGCAGAACAAGACCAACGGCTTTTGCCGCCCCTGTAGAGCTTGGAATCATTGATAGAGCCGCCGCGCGTGCACGATGTAAATCATTATGAATTGTATCAACGAGGCGTTGATCGCCTGTATACGAATGAATTGTTGTCATAAAACCTGACTCAATACCAACGGCTTTATTGAGTACGTGCGCGACAGGTGCCAAACAATTCGTTGTGCATGACGCATTTGATAAAACGGTATGTGTCGTATTAATCGCGTTGTGATTTACACCATAGACGACCGTCAAATCGGCGCCATCAGCAGGTGCGGATACCAATACGCGTTTTGCTCCCGCTGTTAAATGTTTTGCAGCTTCTTCTCGTTTGGTGAAACGTCCAGAACATTCAAAAACAAGATCAATATCCATATCTTTCCATGGTAGAGTTAATGGATCAGGATGTGCTATGACCTTAATTGCCCCGCGTCCTATATCAATGGAATCCGTGCCTAATGTTAAGGCGCCGCGATATGTACCGTGTACAGAATCATAACGAAAAAGATGAGCATTACTTTCAAGAGAGCCTAAATCATTAATGGCAACAATTTCAATATCGGCACGTGGTTGCTCAGCAAAGGCACGAAGCACCATACGCCCGATACGTCCAAACCCATTAATTGCAATTCTTAACGTCATACATTCATCATCCTTTTCGCTGTGTTAACAATAGCTTGCCGTGTTATACCAAATTTTTCAAATAAAATCGGCGCAGGCGCTGACGCACCAAAATCACGCATACCGATAAAGATATCGGTTGCTTTTAGGTATTTCCCCCAACCAAATTCAACACCTGCTTCAATCGCAATAATTGGTGCTTTCCCAAGAATGCGTTGTTTATAGGCCTCTGCTTGTTTATCAAACAGTTCAAAACACGGCATTGATACAACGGCTGCCCTTATATTGTTGGTTAATAGTTCTGTTTGTGCTTCGACAGCAAGGGATACTTCTGATCCTGTTGCGATAAGCGTTATTTGGCGATCCGCATCAATATCCCCAAGGATATAACCACCAAAAGCCGTTAAATTAACGTCTGCCGTTGCTCTTAAGGTTGGAAGATTTTGGCGGGTGAGGGCAAGGACGCTGGGGGTCTCTGTGCTTGTTAATGCTAATTCCCAGCATTCAGCCGTTTCAATACCATCTGCAGGGCGAAAGACATGCACGTTTGGCATGCACCGAAGGGCAGCTAAATGTTCTACAGGTTGATGGGTGGGACCATCTTCACCAAGACCGATCGAATCATGTGTTAGTACATAAATAACAGGTTGTTTCATGAGGGCAGAGAGACGAAGACTCGGTCTAAGGTAGTCACTAAAGACTAAAAATGTACCGCCATAAGGTCTAAAACCATAAAGGCTAAGTCCATTCATAGCGGCTGCCATTGCATGTTCACGAACACCATAGTTAACATAATTACCATCTCTATGTATTGCATCGACAGTGGTGTGTTTGTTTGTTTTTGTGTTATTTGACGCTGTTAGATCTGCTGATCCACCAATTAAAAACGGTATTTTGGGCACAAGGACATCAAGCACACGCTGTGATAAAACACGTGTTGCTTGATTGGGTTTATCAGTCAATAAGTGTTGTTTTAATGTGTTTAGCATATCAGGATTAAATGTTTGTTCTTGCTGTTCAATTAACGCTTTTCGATCAGCAGGCAATAGGCGAAGATTGCTTTGCCATAGTTCATAGGTAACTTTGTGACGGTTTGCCGCAGCCATCCAGGCGTAACGGATGGGAGGTGGTATGTCAAAAGGGTCATATGACCATTTAAGGGCTTCGCGTGTGTGCATAATTTCATCCATGCCGAGTGGACTGCCATGACAAGATGATGTGTTTGCTTTTGTTGGTGCCCCAAACCCAATAGTCGTTTTGCACGCAAGAAGTGTTGGTGCATCATTTGTTTGCGCCCAAGTTAGAGCTTTTTGAATGTCATCGAGGTTATGTCCATCAACGGCTCTAACATGCCAGCCAGAGGCTTTGAAACGCATTAACGGATCATCACGTGTCGATAAATCCGTTTTACCATCAATGGTGATGCCATTATCATCAAATAAAACAATTAAATTCTTTAAATTTAAATGCCCTGCAAGTGATATTGCTTCTTGGCTGACGCCTTCCATTAAATCGCCATCACCACACATAACATACGTTTTATGATCAATAATGTCATTACCAAGACGACTTGACATAATGGATTCACCAAGGGCAAGACCAACAGCTGTTGCAATGCCTTGCCCAAGCGGTCCTGTTGTTGTTTCAATACCAGGCGTGTGCCCATATTCAGGATGTCCAGGGGTTAGGCTGCCCCATTGTCTAAAATTCTTAAGTTCATCAATCGACATTCCAGGGTAATCACATAAGCAAAGGGCACTATAGAGTAACATTGATCCATGCCCAGCCGATAACACGAAACGATCACGATTCGCCCAAGTAGGGTTAGCTGGATGAAATGTTAGAAACTTATGAAAGAGAACGGTCATAACGTCAGCCATACCCAGCGGCATACCAGGATGTCCTGATTTAGCCTTTTCAACAGCATCAATGGAAAGAAACCGAAGTGCATGCGCACAATCTGAAAGGGTAGTTGCAGGAAGAGTCGTTGACGAAAACATAAGAAATAATACTCTGTCTTAAATGATAACGCATTGTAAGTGATTTTTACATAAATCGTACAGATAAAAATAGGGGGATGTAAAAATGCAGAAACGATACCTTTGGTCAAAGCTGAGAAAAACCATATGTAGAGAAATATAAGGGCTCTGTCGCGACAGAGCCCTCTCAAGACGTTTAGGCGTGCTCTGTTGTATGATTACTTCTACCTTGGACTTTTTCTCTATAATTAATTGCATTTTCACGGTTTACTGAATCAAAGCACCTTATTATGGCTGGGTCTGAGTAGTCAAATTCATCTACACTTTTTACAGCTGAATCACTCTCGTAACTCTGCGTAAATTCATAATTAAGTGTCGCATAGAGGGCAAAAGTTCTGTTAAAAATATATTCAGATGGCGTTTCTCTGTAATCATTTACACTTGGTATTAAAAGTTTTGAAATGTAGTTAAGAGATATTGATTTAGAAAACCCTGCAACAAAACCCAAATTCCATGAACAGTAAAGATCGTTCCAAGATTTGCAAAATGGCATGTATAACTGGCATGCTTTTCCATCCTTAGATAATTTTGTTGGTCCCGCACCTGTTATTGGATTATATTTCATTCCAGGAGGATTAATGGCAAGTTGCCATCCTGCATATGCATTTCCAAAGTTTCCTTTGTAAAGATCAAACAAAGTTGCTTCAAGAATATTTATGGGTAAAATACTGTTGAATTGATTTTCTTGAATATGCCCGCAACGCATACTGTCAATGGCTCTGGAAAGAGGATATCGTACAGAAAAGAATTTTATACAGAAGGGTATGCTTGCTACACGCCAAATGCCTATTCCTTTTTGTCTTTCTTCCCAAACGTTATAAGAAGCTTCTAGTATTCCATCGTGGCGTCTTGCTGCATAGGTTAAATTATCTAATGCTTTTGCAAAAATAATTGCATCTGGTACGAATTTATATTTTTCCTCTCTTGTTTTTGTATTTAAATGTGACAAATCTGATCCCATTATCTTAACCAACACTTTATGCAAGTAGGGGTTATCTGCTGCAATTCTGGCCATATTATCAACGAAATCACTTAAATCTTCTTTTTCCAACGGAGGAATTAATTCATTTGCAATTGACGTAAAGGCTGGGTTTACCCATTTGCCATTATGATCCATTAGCTTTAACCCTCTAAACTTTTCTTCCATTTTTTTGTTAATAATCTCTGGCGTTAAGTGTGTCAATGTTGGCTTTATCCAATCTGCAATTTTTTCTTCGGGGGTAAGTGGCGCACTCCTTTCGTGCTCATCAAAAGCACAGGATTCTGAGGTTATATTAAGAATAAGAAATGTTATAGATAGGGTCGTAATAAATGAATTTATGAGTTTTTTACATTTTTTTTCAATGGTAATGGTCGGTATATGTCTAAGATTTTTCATATGAACTCCCTTGAAGGTTAAATGTATATGATTCACGCACTTCTGAAGAATTAATGACTTGGTCTATAATTAATTTAATCAAATATTTTTTTATATTATTCGTGAAATAAATTTTTTTAAAAATAATGTAAATATATTAAAAATAAATACACGCAATAAATTATAATGTATATCCTTTGATGATTATGTTTGCCGAACGTTTAAAAATAAGCTTTTTATTCTAAAACGTTGTGTGGTGGATTTTAATCGTATAGATATGTAAAACAATTGATGCTATATTGAATAATATTTATAAATTGTTAATAATTTATTAACATAGAATAAAAAAAATTAATTATTATTTATTTGTATTAATAATTAGACTGCATGCGATTAGCCTTTTCATTTACCTAGGATTCGTTAATTTTCTTCTTTGTGAAATGTTGATTGCTTGTTATCGTAGTGGTGTAAGAAACGTGTAGACATGGGGTTACCTTGGTAATCTCTTGAACATTGAGTGGTTAGTTAAATTTTATGAATACAAATATTACCAGAATTGCTTTTATTATTTTGGCGTTTTTATGGTTGGCTCTGATTGGTGGTGGATTTTATTGCGCCTTGCGTATGAATGAACATAACTGGATCTTATGGCTTTTGACGTCAGGTATGATTTGCACAGGTTTTTTTATTGTTATTCTTATTTATAATGACCGTCGTTTATTGGCGCGTTTAATGAAACAAACACATTTAGTTCGTACGACAGCCATTGCACTGGGGCATAGTCATGAAGTGATCGTATTTGATGAAAATGGAGGTACTGTTTTCACAACGCACCCGCATGCCTATCCCCATAAACATGAATTTTTGCGAAAATTAATGTTGCGTATTGCCCCAACGACAGAGGCAAATCAATTTAAGCAGTGGGTGAGTGAATGCCAAAAAGGTGTTTGTCTGCTTGAAGGTGGTGGTAATGGGCTTGGTCAGCAAAAACGTCGCTGGTTGGCGCATGTATCACCGCTCGATCCGCTGCAAATGAACGGTAGGCATTTGGTGTCGGTAACGTTAACGGATGTAACGATGTACTTGGATGGGTATGATCAATCGCGTCAGAATTATAAACAAATTGAACAATTTATTGATTCAGCTCCTTTTGGCATTGTGTATCTCAACAAGACAAATCATCTTGTGGGACTAAACGAAACCCTTACACAATGGATTTCACAGACGAAAGAGCGTGTATTAGGGCGTCCGCTTTCTGATTTTATTGATTTTCCAGCCGAACATGATGGAAACGTTACTATTGTTACGGTAAAACCCCATAAACATCCATCTTTTAAAGCGATTTGGTTTCCACCAGCAGATACGAATCAACGACTACAGGCAAGCTTTATTTGCAAACTCGATACATCTATGAATTTTGAAAATACGGATACAGCAGCCTCTTCTAATCAGGCAACGTTTATACATGCCCCTATACCATCGATTGTGATTAAATCGAAGGGTATTATTTCAGCAGCAAACCCAGCTTTTGCAGCGTTACTTGGGGATTCAACTTCTTGCGAATCAGAATCATCTTATGTTGGTGCGAATTTTTATGACCTTATTGATGGTGCACATATTGATGAAATTATGCGAAAAGTTACGCGGGCACGTGACTCTGACGGTGCAATTGTTCCGTTTGATGTCCGCTTTAAAAGTGGGAAGACACATTCAACGGCTTATGTGCGGGTCATTAAAAATTCATTAGGTCTTACGGATGATAGCCCTGCCATTGTGCAATTTATTGATACATCGGAACAAAAACGCCTTGAACAACAGTTTATTCAATCACAAAAAATGCAAGCCGTTGGTCAGTTAGCGGGAGGTATTGCCCATGACTTTAATAACTTGTTGACGGCCATGATTGGTTTTTGTGATTTATTGTTGCAGCGTTATATGCCAAACGATCCATCATATACCGATATTATTCAAATTAAGCAAAATGCGAATCGTGCAGCGAATTTGGTACGCCAATTATTGGCATTTTCACGTCAACAGAATTTGCAACCAAAGGTTATTAATATTACGGATACCCTTGCTGAATTATCGGCGTTATTGCGCCGTTTGATTGGTGCGCGTATTAACTTGCAGATGATTCATGGGCGCGATTTATGGCCTGTGATGGTTGATGCCAGCCAATTGGAACAAGTGATTATTAACCTTGCTGTTAATGCACGTGATGCGATGAGTGAACATGGTGGTGATCTTATTATTCGCACAGGACAGTACCAGAATAAAGTGTGTGAACAACTTGGACATGATTCAATGCCAATTGGCGATTATGTATTGATTGAGGTTGTTGATACAGGGCATGGTATTGACGCAGAAACGATGGAACGTATCTTTGAACCCTTCTTTTCGACGAAAGAAGTTGGGGCAGGGACGGGACTTGGTTTGTCCACTGTTTATGGTATTGTCAAACAAACAGGTGGTTTTGTCGGCGTTGACAGTGATGTCGGCAAAGGAACTGTATTTAAAATTTTCTTACCACGTTATAGTGGTAATGAACATGTTCAATTACCGCATGTTGAACCATTAGCAGGGGATTTAACGGGCAGTGAAACAATTTTATTGGTTGAAGATGAAGATGCTGTTCGCTTGTTTAGCGGACGTGCTTTACGTGATAAAGGGTATAAAGTCATTGAGGCTGAAAATGGTGATAAAGCGTTAGAGCTGGTACAGGCAGGCAATAAATTTGATTTGCTTGTAACCGATGTTGTTATGCCACGGATGGATGGACCAACATTGTGTAAAAAAATTCGCGATATTTATCCTGCTATGAAGACGATCTTTATATCAGGTTATACAGAAGATACATTTAGAAAAAACCTTGGACATAATGCGCATATTCACTTTTTGCAAAAACCATTTACGCTCAAAGATTTGGCGCAAAAGGTCAAAGATGTTTTGCGGTCGACTGATGATGAAGGGACGTTATTGTAGATATACTCAGCACCGATGATTTTTAGCAATTCCGCCGTCATGGCGAATCGGCGAAGTCGATGTGGCCATCCAGTAAAACAGGCATTTCCGTAATAACAGCCACTGGATCACCACAAAAGCCTTCAGCTTTTTCGTGATGACGAAGAATGATAAAATTACCTTCTGCTGAAAATGATCTGGAAGAGGTATAATGGAATGGTTAGAATAATAAGGGTAGTAACATGGCGTATGGTTTTAAAAGCCTGATAAATTATCGCATCATGCACTTTATCGCTTTGGTGATCGCGTTGGGCTGTCATGCCTTTGCTTTTGATCAGGTTACAGATAAGCTTAATCAAATAGCGAAAGAAGTCGCGGCTAATGATGAGGCTGCTATTGTCGGGGCAAAGGTTGCTGAAGGATCACGCTCTTTTCCTATGGGGTCATACCAAACGCCTTACCAACAACAAGATGAATTTAAAGGGACACAAAACCGAACAAAAGATTTTTTTCGAAACGCTTTTGCGCCAGAGGATTTACCACAGTACTTTTCTAAAATTAGTTGGCACAATTTGTTAGTAAAAATATTACGTATTCTTTTTATTATTTCATTTGCTATATTCTTATGGAAAATCAGTAATGCAGCTGTTCGCAAATATGTAAAAAAATTAAAACTCTTTCAAAGGGTATCCAATCGAACGGGAACAGAAACAGCTGCCCTTATTAAAACGGTTGCTCCCATTATTCGATCGATCTTTCATTGGGCGCTTACGATTCTGACATCACTTATTGTTTTAAGTGAAATTGGTGTGAATATTGTTCCCATCATTTTAAGCTTTAGTGTTGTTGGTTTGGCTTTTTCAATTGGCTCACAAACGCTTGTAAAAGATTTAATTAACGGGATTTTGACGTTATTTGAAGGAAATGTAGCGGTTGGTGATGTGGTGAGTGTTGGAACAAGTATTGGGACGGTTGAGTCTATGTCGCTTCGCTCATTATTGTTGCGTCATTTCACAGGTGAACTTCAAACGATTCCTTTTTCTGAAGTATCAATGCTCATTAACTGTTCACGTGATTTTGCGTTTGCGGTTATTGATTTTGTTGTGGAACCAGGAGCCTCTATTCCAAGCATCCAAACAGCGCTTAATGATACCTATGAATCCATGAAAACAGATGCTGTTTTTTCATCGTATATACAAGGGGATTTAACGCCAATTGGTATTAAATCAATGAAAGAAACTGGCGTTTTAGTTTCAGCAAAAGTGCCTATCCATCCTGATCCCCGTAAAAGTTTTCTGTCTGAATTCAATAAGCGTTTATATGAAAATCTTCAAGCACAGCATGTGCCGTTGGCCTTTTTACATGCGGGTTAACAATACGTTCATCACAACGATAGATTCAGGGGTAGTTTTGCACGATAATTGTGTATGCCTTTTTTTACTTCTTATTAGGACTTTTATGATTTACTGATCCTGAAAGGGATCTAGTATGGTAATAGACTTGGATGAATTCAAGATATTAGCAGTTGATGACTATAAAACAATGTTGCGTATTATTGGAAATTTATTAAAGCAACTTGGTTTTAAAAACATCGATATTGCATTAGATGGCACGGAGGCACTTCGTTGTCTGAATCGCCAACCTTATGATTTGATTATATCAGATTGGAATATGGAGCCCATGTCAGGCATGGAATTGCTTGTTGCTGTGCGTGCTGACAAGCGGTTTTCAAAAATTCCTTTTATTATGGTAACAGCGGAAAGTCGCACAGAAAACGTAATTGCCGCCAAACAAGCAGGTGTTAGCAATTATATTGTTAAACCATTCAATGCGGAGACCTTGAAGCTAAAACTTGTGTCTGTTTTAGGTGACTTTTGATGGATGATAAAGGTCAAGATTATAACGAATCAAAAGATACATTGAACGCTTATTTAATTCAAGAATTTTGTGATTTAACACAAATAATTGCCCGTATGCGTGATACCATTTCAACATTCCAGCATCAAAATGATGATCATTTTTGTTTTAAAGATACGCCTGATGCGTTGGAATCTATTATTGTTGCAACAGCATCTGCAACGCACACAATTTTAGATTCAATCGAAAAACTTGAAATGTTAAAACCATTTTTGAATACCCTGAATCAGGGAGTGCTTATTGCGCGTATAGCACGTATGTATGAAGTATGTATTTTTCAAGATATTAATGGGCAGCGTATTACAAAAGTTATTCGGGCGCTTCGTCGAATTGAGCTTGAATTGACCCATTTTTTTGATGCTTATGCGGACTATATCAATAATGGCGATAAAGAAAATAAAGGAGTATCAGAGGCTTTTAACAAAGATTTTCTTGTTGATTTGCAGAGAATTAATATGATTATTCAGCTCAATAAACAAGAGATGTCAATGATTCAAAGTACGGTGAAAACCGCAATTCAATTCAATGACACACATAAAGAATTAGATGCGGTCATTCAATCAACAAATGATGCGAATCGTATTCTACGCGAATGTATGCATGATTTTCAAACCCTTGACACGCACCTAATGATTGATGATGAACGTATGTTCAAGCAACACATCGCCGCAATTCATAATGTGTGTGCTTTTCAGGATGTTATTAGCCAGTGTATTGAAAATGTGATTAATACATTAAAAGGTATTGATGGAACCCTTAATCGTATTTTTAATGATTATGAAATCAGAGAGAGAATTGAAGAGGCGAAGCTCGATCGATTGCCGATTGATTCATTAATGAATGGACCGCAGTTGCCAAAAGATGCCCATAATCAAGCAATGATCGATACAATTTTTACAACATCAATGTCATTTGAGAAATGAAGTGACCACATTTATAAAATTCCTATTTGTACATTTAAGGTGGCGTGAGAGGCTAGAGGAAATAATTTCTCCTCTGACTCGATTTCCATAAAGCCGAGGTTCATTCCTATCCAGATCTCTTTCTAGTTTTTATAAATAAAGCCGAAAACGACTTAATTCCTGGGTCATGCCACTCATACTGTACTCCCGAGGTATGAAGCAATGTGGAGGGTTCCACGAGCCGCGATCCTCATACTTCATCCTATTTCTGTGAGCTTTTTCCCATAGTTCAAGTAGATTCTGATTTTCTAGACTTTTAACTGATTCTGTTGTCAAATAATCGAAATGTAAATCTCTTAAATATGAGCACCACGGATAGGTGTAAAAAATCCCGATTTTTTCTTCCATCCAAGGATCTATCCCCCAACTTCTAGCGCTTATTAACGGCTGAATATACCTTGCACTCCCTCTTAGTTGTTTTTCCACTACAAATTTGGGCACAAACCATATCTCTAACTTAGATCGCTCCTCTATTCTTTGTTCATTCTTGTACCCCGTATTAATACTCAAATATCTTTCTGCATTACCACATCTTGATAAATCAAAAGTACCTTCTAATACATTTAGTAACATAGCAATAGGTAGTTCAATTAATCCAACATCGTTATCTTTATTGGGTTTGTACACTAATTTTCCATTCATAAATCGACGATAAACGTCTTCATGACCACGGGCAATTTCTGGAATAACAGATGTTAGTGTAATAGGACGTTCCACTATAGATACTGCACCTGCCAAGTCTTCTGCTTTTTTTCTCCTCTCTTGGTCGGCTTTTTCTCTTTCCTCTTGTATCTGTCTTATTCGTGTCGCATTACCATTAATAGCCGCTTCGAGTTCTGCGATTGTGGTGCTTAAAAGAACATTCTCTCTCACAAGCTCTGCGTGTTGAGATTGCAAAATTTGCTCTTGCTCTTGGTTCTGACAGTCGATTGATTTTTTTTCGGTCTCTATTTGTTTTAAATGTGCTTGCAGTGTCTGCATTTGCTCATTGAGCCTACCCAACTGATTTTTACTGTCTCTTATTTCACCTTCCAGGCGTTCCTTATCAGAATCAAAAGAAGTATGCGCTGAAGCAGACGATTGCTGCAAGCGTACAATTTTCCGATTCTGCTCTGTGGCGATTTCCTTAGCTCTCTGTATCTCGAGCATAATGCCACTTATTCTTAAACGAGCTTCTTCTTCTATTTCTTGTAAACGTTCTCTTTGTGCACGTTGCTGTTTTTCTCGATTCAAACGTTCTTCCTCTAAAAGTTTCCTTGTTCGCTCAAGTGCTTCTTGCTGTTCCCGTATGTATTGTTTTTGCTGGATGAGTGTCTCGAGTTCTTTTTGGATATTATGTAAGAAAGGTTGCGCAATCTCAAAAAGATTAGGGATATCGGTAGCATCCCAACCGCCTTGTTGATGAACTCTTCCTAAAAATACAAAGAATTGCTGATTTAAATATATTTTTGATAATAATTCTTTTATTGGTTGCGTCATCATGTGTTCTGGCACACAACCACGTATAACAGAAGAAAAATCTAAAGGTCGTTGACTGAGAGCCTGTTCACTGCTCTCTCTCAAAACACGATCAATCCTATTATGCCAATCGTGTAGTGGGTCAAGATCTTCTCTTCTATAGCTATCTTGAAGAAGAGACGACAGCTGATGAATCATTATTTTGACGTCTCCCATTTTTTTCATCATTTGAAATAAGCTCATTTTAATGTGAGCATCTAAATCAATGTTATGATGAATTCTTAAAGGATCTCCACCTAATAGAGACTGGATAACTTCTCTCCGTTTTTGAAAAAGACGATAAGGACCAACGTGTGTGGGTTTTGGAAACTCAAAGACAAGATTAGGACTGCTTGCAAAAAAACGGAGAAGTGGATCATCAATTTCGCGCGTCATTCCGTCCAAAACATCTATATAGGGAAAATCTGGATTGGATTGCGTTTGTGACAGAACGAGATGTACACAACTTTCCAATTCCTCTCTTTGAGGAAGGAGACGTTGAATCTTCTCTAATCTGTTTTTCATTTCAGTGCCCCTCAAATCGAGTTCTTGAGCACCAAGAACAAGTAGAACTTTTTTTCGACCCGAAAGCGAAAAGATAACATCCGTTGCAAATGCGTTAATAATATCCTGCGCTGCTCCACGACTATCAAAAAAACCAGGACAATCCCAATAAACAATATTACTCTCTCGATCATGCCAGCAAACAGGGAGTGTGGTAGAGGAAACAACGCCGTGTCCTATCGAAAAACCAGGCAATAAATGATCTGGGTCAATCTGAAATTTGCGAGCTCCCTTGGTTACCATCAGATTTTTTCCTACCAAAGCATGAATTAATGTACTTTTTCCTGAACCCGTAATGCCGAGCACCACAACATGTGTTGCATCTGGAGCACAAATCTCTTCAATTTGGTGGTGCATACTTACGTGGACGCGGCTTATTTCGGCTAATATTCGCTCGCTTTCCTCGCTCGCATAAACGGGCGAGAAAAAATTCAAACATAAACATAAAATCACAAGTAACATCTTATTACCTCATAATATTGAAAACATTTTCAACAGGTGTTTTGGAAAATTAATTTATTACACGGTGCTTACGTTTTCCTTAAGCATCAGACCCATTCGACATTTTCCGCGGGCTTTATCCGTGGATCGAGATGTCTGGGTAAAGTTCAGGCAAGATGCGAAGGAGAAAAACATAAGCA
>CANKZX010000015.1 GCA_947488275.1 Alphaproteobacteria bacterium
ACAACTTTCAAGCATAGCTCCTCAAATCAAAGATAACAGATCTTGAGATCAGAAATAGGATTTATGGTGAAACTTTATTAAAAACAATTAAACGCGAAAGAAAAGAAAATTTTATTATTTTCTTACTTGAACAAATAACAGACCATGACATTATCAAACAAGCGTTTGCAATATGTAATTCTGAGTACCGAAGATTGTTTTATCAATTAGGTACGCCTAAGGAAAAGATTCTAGATCAAGAACTCGTTGATACAAGATTTATAAATGCAGCAAAAAGTGCGTATGGTAATGTATTAAAAGAAATTTTAGACTCTAAATATAGACCATCTTATGATGTTGTTAAGCGTGCAAAAGAAGCTTTTGGAAAAAGACACCACAAATGGGATTGTATGGGCTGTAATCGTGGCGAACTTGACGTCAAAAGCATCTTATCAAGAGCATAGATTACACGACTTACTTATTACTTTTTTCTGCAAACAAATAGATAAGTAACCCAGGCATTACCGAAAACAAACTAACCAAACCATACATAACAGATAACGTTAATGCCTGATCATTTGGCACACCAAATAAGCTAAATAGGGTAATGAATGTTGTTTCACGAACACCCCAACCTGCAAATGAAATAGGCAGTGATGAAAGCAAAAAGACCACAGGCATAACAAATAAGATCGCCGCCAAAGAAAGTTTATACCCAAGGTCAATGGCAAATAAATAAACAGGAAAGTACAAAAAAAACATAACCATAAACCCTGTGATCATGAACACAATATCCTTTGCACCAAAGAATTGCCTGCCGACTGCGGCCATCTGGCACACAAATCCAATTTTAGACGTTACAGCATCAGGTAATCGAATACGATCGATTTGACAAAACAACGCAAAACCACACACAATACCCAGCATAACAAGGATTAACGTTACAAATTCAGGCTTTTGTATAAGCTGCCAATCAAAAGCACTAAGGGTTAGAATCCCCATCACACTCATAAAAACCAAACCAAACATACGGTCAAGAAACAGGCTTTGAATTGACCATGACTTTGAAAACCCTAAACGCGTAAGGGCAAAACCACGATAAACATCTCCTCCAATAGAACCTGGCAGCCCTTGATTAAGGAAATTAGCAATAGAAACAATACGGGCACTGTTGACGAAGCTGAAATCCCCCGCCTCACCCTTTTGCACAATGTAACGCCATCGCCAAGCAGCTAATGCATAACACAACCAGAGAGACGTAAATGCAAACACGAATGTTTTGATTGAACATAACGACATGTTTTTGATAATAGACACACTGCCTATTTTCTGAATAAGCCATCGGATTAAAATAGCAGTTACAAAAATCTTAATAAAAAAATAAAAAAGAGCTTTATTTTTCATTATTGCGCAAATCCATGCGTATATGCCCAGTAAATAAGAAAACATCCCAGGATAATTCGATAGAACGCGAATGGCTTAAACGTATACCGCTTAGCATACCATGTTAAGGCACCTAAGACGAGAAGACTCACAAAAAATGTCCCAATAACAGCGGGCCATAAAGGAATCAGTGCCTGCATATGTCCATTTTTAATGACATCAAAACCAGTCAACACCACCGCGCCGAGTATTGTCGGTATCGCCAATAAAAATGAAAACTTAACGGCAGCCATACGCTGAACACCAAGGAATCCTGCAGCTGTTAAACATACACCAAATCGACTAGCACCAGGGATAAAGGCAAGTGCCTGCGCGACACCAATCATTGTTGCGCGGAAAAGAGTGATTTTGGGTTGCGTTTGCTTATTAATATATTCAGCAATCCATAGCAACACACCAAAAACAAGACTCGACACACCAATCACAAAAAATGTTTGTGGTAGCGCTGCATAACGTTTCACAAGAAAACCAATAATAATCGCAGGCAACGTTGCAATAACAATCATGATCCCCATGGAAAAACCTGGCGTTACACGAAAGGTAAAGATTGACTTAAACGTATCGCCAATAATACGTCCCAATGGACGGTATAAGTACACACACAATGCCAAAAGACTACCCAAATGAAGAGCAACTTCAATATCAAGCGCCGTAACAGGATAGTGACCAAAATGAGTTAAGAAATAAAGATGCGCACTGGAACTAATTGGAAGAAATTCCCCAATCCCCTGGACTAAACACAATAAAATAAGATGTACCATTTTTCCGTCTATTATTTATTAGCAACTATGCGACATACTAACAATTTATCAACGATGTGTCCAAGGTGTTTTTAAAATATATAACGTGACGCAGTGTTCACGTTTTTCTCCTTCACGTCTTGCCCGTACTTAATCTAGGCATCTCGATCCACAGATCAAGCCCACGAAAAACGTCAGATAAATCTTATGCTTAGAAAAACGTAAGCACTGCGTAGCGTGAAATCATTGCAGAATAAAAATAGATAACTTATATTGATTCAATTACATATTCATTTGTCATACCAACGTAATAAAAGATAATCAATAATGTCAGAAAATCACACAACAATTGATCGTAACGAAAGAACAATCGCCCTAGAAAACTTTATTACACGTCAAAATTTAATCGGCGATCTTTCTTTGTGCGCAAAAGATATGTCACATCGTCATTATTATCGCCTAACAGGCATTGATAAATCGTATATCATCATGGATGCTCCTGCCCCCGAAAAACCTGCGCAATTCGTGGTTTTATCTGAATTTCTTATTCGCCAAGGACTTCGTGCACCAAATGTTCTTGCCTTTGATGAACGAAATGGCTTTGTATTACTAGAAGATTTTGGGAACACAACATTCACAACGATTTTAAATACAGGAAATGAGCGCGAATCAGAGCTCTATCATGTTGCAACAAGCGTCTTAGAAACATTAAAAGATTGCACACGTCCATCCTTTATTGAAGACTATTCTGTTGCCAAACTTATTGCTGAAGTTTCCATTTTTATCGACTGGTATTGGCTATATGAAAAAGGTAGCAAAGCCCCTGCTTTGATTAAGCAATCTTTTCTGGCATTATGGACAGATCTATTTGAAGCACTTCCAGAGACACCAAAAACCCTTGTTTTACGTGATTTTCATGTTGATAACATCATGATTATTGATGAGCCACTTTCACAACACACGTGTGGCATTCTTGACTTTCAAGATGCATTATGGGGATCCGTTGTCTACGATTTTATTTCATTACTTGAAGATGCCAGACGCGATGTATCCATGGATGTTGTCCATAAATGCTCACAGCAATTTTTATCAACGTACCCAAAAGAGATACATCATGCGTTAGAAACAACAGCCAAAATCTTAGCCGCAGGACGACATGTCAAAGTAATGGGCGTTTTTACACGTTATGCGATTCGTGAAGAGAATGCATCAAAATGTGTTCATTTACCACGTCTTTGGCGGTATCTCGATCAGCATTTTAAAGACCCTCTCTTTGCGCCTCTTGCAGAATGGTTTCGCATGAATTTTCCAGCCTCAACACAACGTGATTATGCAGCGGCTTAAACGATAACAATCGGGGAATGGGCTATGACACATTATAAACAAGCACTTGTCTTTGCCGCGGGGTTAGGAACGCGTCTTCGCCCGTTAACAGAAACGATTCCGAAACCTCTGCTCGCTATTGATGCACATGGCACCAACTGCCTTGGCTTGGTTTTAGAATACCTACATGCTGAAAATTTTGACCGCATTATTGTCAATGCCTTTTACTTGCCAGACGCTATTCAACATTTTGTTCACACACATTACCCTAATGTAATTGTCAGCGTTGAAACAGAACCCCTTGAAACAGGCGGCGGATTCATACACGCACTCCCCTATATAAATGAGGCAGAACCCATTTTAGTGATCAATGGCGATACTTATCTTGATGATATGTCATTTAATGCGGCATTATTAACACATTTTTCAACAAAAACATGTGATATCATGCTTGGCGTTGCCCCCAAAGAAAAAGGAATAGCCTTTAAAGGCGCAGGTGATTATGATTTTGTGACGATCAATGGTGAGCATTTATCAGATAAACAATTCGTTAATCTACCGCTAAACTATAGACCAAATAGCATATCCGCGCCGTATACCTTTATCGGATCACGCATCACAACCGCACAGTATATGCGAGAATGTGCCCAGTTATTCGGCAAACATTTTTCATTCAAAAAATGTTTTGATCATGCTGAGGCATCAAATCGTCTTTATGGATGCCTATACACAACAAATTGGTGCGATCTGTCAACAGTTCACACCCTTGAGGCTTTACGTAAATACAATGAAATTCAAGAGGTCACAACGTGTTACAAAACCTAACAAAACTTGTATACGTAGTGGCTGATGCACGTTATTTTTGCACGCACCGTTTACCCCTTGCGATTGAAGCAAAAAATCATGGGTTTGATGTGCATGTTATGTGCCCGAGCAAACATCACAGTGAGTGTCGCCTCAGTTCATCAAATGACCAACATAATGAATCAATTAATGCTATTTTAAAGGCGGGCATTACCTTACATCATGCACCTTTTAATCGACGTAGCCTTAATCCATTTAACGCCCTTTATACAATATATAGAATCACTTGTTTGTATAGCCATATTAAACCTGATATTGTACACCATGTTGCGATTAAGCCTGTCCTTTTTGGCACTATTGCAGCCTATTTTTCAGGCGTTTCTCATGTTATTAATGCGGTTGCGGGTTTGGGGCATGTCTTTGCATCACAATCATGGCTTGTGCGCCCACTACGCTTAATGATGCGATTCCTCCTTCGATCACGGCGTGTGACAATCATTGTACAAAACCCAGAAGATCAAACTGAACTTGAAACGTTAACAGGTAAACCTGTCCATTTAATTTTAGGGGCTGGCGTTGACACGGCGCTTTTCACCCCAACGACACAAAAAGCATCTTCAGAAACAAAAGAAATTATCATCACGCATGCATCTCGTCTCCTCTGGTCAAAAGGGGTAGGAGAACTTGTTAAAGCAACACAGATACTACGTGACCAGAGATATGCCATAAAAACGCAGATTGTTGGCATGCCTGACGATCAGAATCCCAATACAATTCCAGCGTCAGCATTACAAGCCTGGCATAATGATGGTACAATTGTTTGGCTGGGCTATCAACGAGATATGGTACCCATTTATCAACATACGGATATTGCTGTGCTGGCCAGTTATTATCGTGAAGGCATTCCCAAAACACTGATTGAGGCTGCCTCTGTTGGTCTACCTATTGTGACAACCGATATGCCTGGTTGCCGTATTATCGTGAATCATCAGGAAAATGGCATTCTTATTCCACCACGTGATGCAGATGCTTTGGCTGATGCATTAAGGCAACTCATCACAGATAATGACCTAAGGGATCGTTATGGGCAAAAAGGACGTGATCGTGTGATGGCTGAATTTTCATCGGCGATTATTTATAAAAAAACCATTGCTGTTTATAAGGGGATTCTTAAAAAGAATGCATGATTGCGCTAAGAAGTTAATACGAAATTTAGAAACATAAATAAACAAAAAATATTTTTTTGGACTTGAATATTGACAATAATAATCTATACCACGCACACTTATGTAACATATTATTTGATTGTGGTTTATGAAAATAACACTGATTCATCCCTATCTACTTGGGGCAATGCTTTTCACTTTATGTAATGCCGATCTCCATGCAACAGTTGCCTTTATTAATTCCCGTAATGATTTAAAGGTAATTGATGCAAGTACGGATATCGTTACTGACAATTTGTTTGTAAAAGGGGATAAAAAATTAATTTTTTTTCTAAACATCCTACACTTACAACATGGCAACATATTCAAGAAGCCTTGTGGATATCTTTAGCAAAAATTTTAAACACAGATCACTGGGCTGAAGATTTAGAAAATATAGAAGACGAGGGGGATTCAACCGTTAAACCTCGCGTCCTATATAAAACTTACGTATCTGGAGGTGATGACGGCGAATTCTTATATCTATTTGACGACATACCTACTATACCTTCACATGGTCTGAATGTTATTGAATATGCTTATAGCCGACATCATATCAATTCTACACAAGGTGAATTTGAAATTAATAATGGGCACAAATTATATCATACAGAACCAAAATCTTTAAGTAATATACTCGAATCTTTAAAAGCATCTTATTCAGATATTATTGTCATCTCACGGCTTGAAATGTGCCCATGTTGTTCGCGATTATTAATAGGAACATTTCAAAGCAAACGAGAAGGCGGAGGATCTTTTCCAAATAATTTCTTTGTCATTAGTAAAAATATACTTGAAGATTTTAAAGAGCAGAATGTAGATAAAATAAAGCAATTTTTACAAGCTTTGAAAGAAGAATCTTTAAACCCTGCGTTATTTGATACAAGGAAAAGAGATAATATGGAAAAAAGAATTTTTCAACACAAATTTAGAAGTATTGATGATTTAAAAACTTTTTTATTTTTGCCATCTCTTGATATCGATGCATTGCACGGATTGTATACCTGCTTGCGCATTCATATGAACATTGAAAAAATAGAAGAAGGTCTTGCCCCCCATGGAGGAACACACAACACATTAGCTCAACTTGTATATGAGGAGTAAGATTTATTTCATTATTTATTTCTCCATAGTGTTTTTGAAGTTTAGCTATAGATTATTATTATGAAATCTGTTAAAATTCTCCTAATTAAAATAAAGGACGAGGATAAAAATGTTTATTAAATTTATGAATGTTCTTGCTGTATATTTTTTTATGATATCTATGTGTTTTTGTGCTGCAATAGAGATAGAAACGCGTACAGATGAATTTAGTCCATTTGGAAAAACAAACCATATCGATACTAAAAAATTTCCTGAAGACGCAACTGTTACATCAGCAGAAGGAATTGAAGAAACAAAAAGAGTTGATCCTTCTATTGATTCTCTTCTTGATGAAGAAGCAGTTTTTGTTAAACGCTTATTTAAAGGCGAAGAAAATAGTACCACAATTGAGAGTCTAAGCGAGACTACTTTCATAGATGGTTTAAAAAGGCTTAGACAGATTTCAAATAGTGGCAACCTGTCAAATCAAATTAATGCACTTGTTAGAAAAGGGGCACTTAAAAAAGAAGGTAAGCATATCGTCGTTGAAAATTTTCCCAAGGTTATTTCTTATCTAAAAAGAATTAAAGATTCGAAAGATGCTGAAGAAGATTAGAGAGTTGGAAATTGAAAATATTCACACCCTCCAGAAATGAAAACACCTATTTTTATCAACGTTATCACCATCGCAAGCGTAGCGTAGCGATCTAGGGAGGTAACCAGTCATAGTCACTCTGCTTCGCAGATTCGCCATGACGGAAAATTGGCATTTTCAAGCTAGTTAAGCATATATAAAAATTGAATCAAGCAAAAAAAGAAGAGCGATAGAGAACGCCTACTTTGCCCCTGGTGTCTTTGCGCTATATTTCCCAAAGTTTCCGAAAATATCGCGCATCACGTTGGTTTCATAACCTGTGTTTTCTGTTTTAGTATTATTAATTGCAACAACGGTTTCACCTTCGATTTTTTGCACCTCTGTCACAATATCTTTCTCATCAAAAGATACAACGACTGTTTGCTGACTCAGTGTATCAGGCTTAAAAAACGCACTAGTAGATGTTTGTTTCGTGATGAAAAACCATTTACTGTCCTTTAAACCAGGCTGCGATGGATAAAGCGATGTCGATGATGGTGATCCAAATTTTTCCATAATGGTATCTTTGGTATCAGTACCAACCTGAACAACAGAAATATCAAGTGTTTCATTATTAAATCCACGATTCTCAATAAAAGGGCTGCACCCCGTTATAACAAATGAAACAAGGACAAGACCGATATTTTTTTTCATAACCACACTTCTTTTACGATAATCGCATTTATTAAATCTTCCTCTTATTTATAAGACACCTTATGGGCATATGAAAAGGTAATTTTACCAGATTTTATAAAAAAGAACCATCACATAGCCATACGAAACTGCATGGCTTCTAACACATCGTCGGTCTGCACACGATCATGCGCTGCCAAATCAGCAATCGTGCGCGCCACTTTTAGTAAACGATAAAATCCACGGGCACTTAAATTGAAACGATCAAATGCCTTTTGCAGTAGTGCTTTCATTGCATCACTATTTTCCAAATGCGCCAGCAAATCATCACTCAATAAATCCGCGTTTCGGCACATTTGACCACGCGCCTGTTGCATAGCAATAGCTGCCAGCACACGTGATCGAATAATGGCAGATGATTCATTCATCAAAGCACGCCCATTAACAACCGCATCACTTTCCTCGTCTACGCCTCCATCAGGCATAACCAAATCTTTTGGCGCAATTTTTTGCATAACAATAAATAAATCAAATCGATCAAGTAAGGGACCCGATAATTTTGCCTGATAATCTTTACCGCACAGCGGCGCCTTTACACATTCACGGACGACCTCTCCCAAATAACCACAACGACAGGGATTCATCGCCGCAATCAACTGAAATTTAGCAGGGAATGTTGCGTGATTATTCGCACGCGCGATCAAAACCTCTCCCGTTTCCAATGGCTGCCGCAACGCCTCCAATGTATAACGTGGAAATTCAGGTAATTCATCTAAAAACAAAACCCCCTGATGCGCCAATGATATTTCACCTGGCTTTGCCTTTGCACCACCGCCAACCAAAGCTGGCGTTGAAATCGAATGATGTGGATCACGATAGGGTCGCGTTGTTACCAGTCCATTTTCAGGCAATAATCCTGAAATACTGTGAATAATTGAAACCTCCAACGATTCTTCTGGCGTTAAAGGCGGCAATATCGTTGGAAAACGCTGTGCCATCATCGATTTTCCTGCACCAGGCGGACCGCTCATCAATACATTATGCCCACCTGCGGCGGCAATCTCTAACCCACGCCGCGCCATCAACTGACCACGTACATCTTTCATATCAACAAGGAATGTATGTTGAGTAATTGCATCAGGTACCTTAGGCGCGGCAATAATCTGATCACCTTTCACATGATTAACCAATGCGAGCAAATCAGGAGCAGCGATAATGCGATTAATACCTGTCCAGGCGGCTTCTGTCCCACTCGAAATAGGACAAATAATACCTTTTTGTTGTGCTACCGCATAAAGTGACGCTGGTAAAATACCAACACATGAATTAATCTTACCATCCAGACTTAATTCCCCAAGTGCAATATATTCTTCCAATTGAATGGGATCAAAAATCCCAAGCGCCCCTAACACCCCAAGGGCAATGGGCAAGTCAAAATGCGCCCCTTCCTTTGGCACATCTGCAGGCGATAAATTCACCGTGATACGCTTAGCAGGCAACGCAATGCCAATCGTATGAAAACACGCCCGAATGCGTTCGCGTGATTCAGCAACGGCTTTATCAGCTAATCCTACAATCGTAAAACTAGGCAAACCATTCGTTATGACAACTTCCACTGTAACAGGATAAACATCAATCCCCTGAAATGAAACTGTGTACGATTTAGCCAGCATATGCCCTCCATTCTCTTTCACTATAAAGACAAATATGTTAACGTTTTTATAACGCGCACTGAACCTGCCGTTTAAATATAACAAAACAGAAGAACATGATAAGGAGAACACGATGAGGCGACCAAAAATGCAAGCCATTGTTTTATGGAGCCGTTTTCTGCAAATGCCACTTTATTTAGGCATGATTATTGGGCTGATTCTCTTTTCAGTGAAATTCTACCACGAACTGTGGCATCTTTTTCAACACATGCTTGAAACAACAGAGTCAGACTTAATTTTAGGGATTTTGAAACTTATTGACCTGTTATTGGTGGCTAACTTAATGGTCATGGTAATCATCAGCGGCTATGAAACGTTTATTGAACCTATTATTGTAGGAAATGATGGGCAAAAACCAGGATGGCTCAGTAACGTTGACCCAGGCACCATCAAAATAAAAGTTGCCACATCAATCGTCGGCATTTCGTCTATCCACTTATTGGCATCATTTTTGAATATTAATGCCTTAAGCAATGATAAACTCATGTGGCAAGTCATCATTCATATCGCGTTCATCATATCGGCACTATTGCTGGCCTTTATTGATAAAGTGGTTTCAGCAAAACACAGTGCATCAGATAATGATCCCTCACATAATATCAACACTTAAGAGTTTTCTATGCAACCCATTCTCATCATCCCGTCACGCCTTGCATCAACACGCCTGCCACACAAGCCATTACACCTAATTGCAGAAAAGCCCCTTATCGCACATGTGTATGAACGTGCCCGCGCCGCATTTGATGGACGCATCGTTGTGGCGTGTTGTGATACACGCGTGATAGCCCTTGTCAAATCATTAGGGGGTGAAGCCGTCTTAACAGATCCTGACCTACCATCAGGCACTGATCGCGTGTTTGCTGCCTACAAACAAATTGCGGGACAAAATACAACGAATGATGATATTATTATCAATCTACAGGGAGATATGGCCATTTTCCCAAAAGACTTAATTCAACACACATTAGCCGTTTTTAAAAACGTTCCAACCGATATTGCGACCGCTGTATGCCGCATACCTGTCGCGGATGTCGCCGACCCATCAACAGTCAAGGTCGCTTTTGAAGCCAGTGAAGATTCAATTTTTGGCAAAGCATTATATTTCTCACGTGCAGCAATCCCCTATGGCGCCAAACAATTTTTTAAACATATCGGCATTTATGCCTATACAAAGAAATCGTTGACCGATTTTGTAGCCAGCGATGTGGGGCATCTCGAAGATATCGAAAAATTAGAGAACCTGCGTGGGCTATCCCTGGGGCAACGTTTTGGTGCCGCCATCGTCGATGGAGATTATTTTTCAGTTGATACATTGCATGATGTGAAGAAGGCAGAAGAATATCTTTCTAAAAAAGACATTTACGTGATTTAATTTTTTAGGAAGCTTATTATTCTCTTTTTATGGTATACTGAAACCAATATATATAAACATAAGGTATAACTTCCGTGCCACTTCATCCTGGTCAAACGTATGGTATTCCAACCTATAATGGTCTTTTTAAATGGATTTTGTCTGAAGATTCAATTCGACCATCGTTCTTTCATGCCTTTTTACCAGGTATTGAGGTTAAATCATCCAGGCGTCTTGATGAACACATGAATGCCCTTAAGGAGTATCAACGTCTTCGATCCATGCTAAACCGTAAAGAAACCTGTGAATTGGTTAAACGTCTGTCGGATGCGCATGCATTCGATGTAATGGTTTCTGAAATGATGGATAAACCTTTTATATCTGACCCTATGGCAACACAGTATTTACGGGATATGTTGACCTATCATGAGGAAATGAAAGACGGCTTCCCTGATGAACGTTTCGATGGGTCAATGGATTTTGTGTGCGAAATTAACGATAACGAATATGTCCTCATTGAAATGCAAGTATCACCCCATGATAAATGGGATCATCGCGCGCTAGGCTATGCGGCATGGTATTACGGCAATCAAATGAAACGTGGCGATGAATGGGGTAAAATCCGAAAAGTGATTGCCATTAATATTTTGGGTGGTGGTGTGCATGAGCGGGGACACTGGAAAGACCGTCCTCATGAATTCATGAGGCACTATAAGCTGCAAGAACAATTACACACGGAAAAACGCTTTATTGATGGTATTGAAATTTTTCAATATTCACTGATGAATGCACCTGCCTCTCTCAGCGATCTTGGCGATCAGGAAAGACAGGATTGGGTAACATTTTTTGCCAAAGCTGCCGTGATGAGCCCTGAACAGGTGGCCACACAAATTAAAACGCCAGAGGTTTTAGCCGCGTTTGAACGTGCAGCCTACAAAAAAATGCCACGCACTATTCAATCAATTTATAACGAGGAAGATGCTAAATATGCTGGGGTTTTAGAATTCACACAAGCCGAACGCGAAGAAGGACGTGTTGAAGGACGCATCGAAGTCGCCACAAAAATGCTTTCGATGCATATGGATGATGCAACAATTATGGCGTGCACAGGCTTAAATGCGCAAGAACTCACCCAATTAAAAACAGCCAATTCGTAGCATTAACAACAGGATCATCTTAAATAATCCACATACCACTGCACTGTTTTCTTAAGACCCTCAGCAAGTCCATACTGCGGCTGCCAATTCAAGATGGTGTTTGCTTTCGTTGAATCAAGGTATTGCGCCTGAATTTCCCCATGATTTTCCCCTTTAATAATCGGCATAAGGTCTGATTTCAATTCCTTTAAAATCATCGCTGTTAAATCAATCACATTCTTTTGACTATCATTGGAAAAATTAAAGGCCTCCCCACGGAGATCAGCATTATTCGTAAGCGCTTTTGCCAGCGTCATATAGGCATTCACAGCATCTTCAACATAAATATAATCGCGCACAAGTGTTCCATCTGTCCGTATAATAGGCGCTTGCCCACGAAGAACCGATCGAATCGTACCAGGAATAATTCGATTCCAATTCAAATCCCCCCCACCAAAGAAATTACCACAACGTGTAATTGCAACAGGCAAACCGAAACTAAGCGCGTACGATTTTGCAATCATATCTGCACATGCCTTACTCACATCATAGGGGTAAACCGCCTGCAGGGACATTGTTTCTTTATAAGGCAAAACAGGCACATCGCCATATGCCTTATCAGATGAAGCCACAACAATAGCCGATACGGATGATACCAAACGGCATGCCTCCAACAAATTCCATGTGCCTGCAATGTTTGATTCAAAGGTTGATAACGGGTTTTTATTTGCAATTGGCACAATCGTTTGCGCCGCAAGATGAATCACCGTCTGAATTTCATGTTCAGCCAACACACGTTCTAAAAAGCGACTGTCCGATAAATCACCGCGAACAAGTGACACCTTTTCAAGTGTTTCTTTGTGAAGGAGCCGCGCACTCGGCACCCAATCACGCAGCAACACAACAACATCAGCACCTTGACCCAACAAAGCATTGACAAGCCAACCACCAACAAGGCCACTTCCACCCGTTACAAATACTTTTCTATCCTGCCAAAATGTACTCATTCCCAAACCTTCCACGGTGCGCTGCCCGCACTCCACAATCCTTCAAGATATTTCAAATCACGGAGTGTATCCATACACTGCCAAAAACCATCATGACAAAAAGCGGCAATTTGCCCCTCTCGTGCTAAATCTTCAAACACATCAAATTCAAGGCTTGATGATGCCCCCTGAATACGGTTCAACACGTCAGGTTCCAACACCATAAAACCACCATTAATCCAGCCTTCACCCGCCTGGGATTTTTCAGTAAATTCAGTAACGGTTGTATCATCTAGGACAAGCCCCCCAAATCGCGATGGCGGACGAACGGCTGTAATCGTCACCATTTTCCCATGCGATTTATGAAACGCCAATAATTGATCAATCGGCACATCAGACACACCATCACCATAAGTTACCATAAATGTCTCTGACTGCACCCAATTAGATAATTTTTTGATACGACCACCTGTCATCGTGTCGTGCCCTGTATCTTCTAAATGAATCGTCCAATCGTCCTGTTCACGGCGCACAACTTGGCTTTGCCCGTCATGAATTTTAATTGTTAAATTCCCTGAATACGACGGATACTCCAAAAAGTATTTTTTAATGTAATCCGCTTTATACCCCATAGCGATGATAAATTCATGGAATCCATAGTGCGCATAAATCTTCATAATGTGCCACAATATTGGACGATTACCAATCTCAACCATTGGCTTTGGCTTGACTTCTGTTTGTTCGCTAAGGCGTGTGCCAAAACCGCCCGCCAGAATAATTATTTTCATATAAGGACTCTCATTTTTTGAACGTACCGTTGACGATTAAATATATAAGCTTTTTAATGCCATTAACATTTAAATTTCTTTTTATTCGATAATAGCGTGGTGCAACCAAGTGATCATCCATCAATTTTGAGATGTATGTGTGAATTTTATTTAAAGGTAATGTACAGGCATGATAAGCAATTAAAATCATTCGAACAAAAAAGAGCTGCGTCTTTGATTTCTTAATATCAGGCGCTATTTTACAAAGATTATCAAATAATTTTACCACATTAACGAATAAATGCCCTGCAAAGTGAGATGTATCTGTCGTGCCAAAAGGACAGACTTGAAAATAAATATCAAGATCAAATAAAGAATTAAAGGGGATTCCATAAAAACCAAAGCAATAAGGTCGCAGTGCAAGAATCTTTGTTTTTTGATCCATAAACATGGCATTCGTAAGGCTGGAACTATCAACGGAAACAACACATTGTGTTCGCGCCATGATATTGATTTTATCTTTAAATGAAAGTTCACTCATCACGACACGTTTGAAATTGAAATAACGACACACGATAAATTCAACGGAATGCTTGTTCGTTATATTTCTTAATTTTGTATCATCTCGTGAAATATACAAGTTTTCATGATCCCATTTAAAATCAGCCTCAAAAAAATAATTTTTAAGATGATTAATCGCTGGCAACACCACATCAGGCTGAAACTTAACGTGCGATGGCATAATCAACTGCGGAAAAAAAGCACCCTCCGCAGGAATTTCAATCATATCAGCTGCCGTAATGCCAATAGAATCCAGGCATGGCTGAATATGGATGTAATAGTCATAACCCGCCCCCTTTTTTGGACGGGGAGGCAGCAGTATTTTATGCCCTTGTTTGACCAAATCTTTGACTAAAAATAAGCGCGGAAATGCCTCAAATACAAAATGGGTAAAATTATAAAAATAATGATCAAAAAATAAAATAGGCGCTTTTTCAGTGTCAATCCTTTTGATCCCCGAAAAATCCTTACACCCCTTATCACGCACAAAATGATCAATATCATCGTATGTATTTAAGGCTTCCTTAATCGGCTGATGCTGTTCATCATAGGCAATTGCACACCCATCGATTATCACGTTTTCATAATGATGAGTATGATAATCATCGAGCTTTACCCAAAAGTCCGATTTACTATAATCAGATTCCTGTCTTTCGCGTGCACCAACTCTCAAATAATTCTTGCAAAAATTATCAAATGAGAAAAAGTAAGCTGTGTCCATCACACTTTTGTATTCAACACTACCTGGTGCATGATTTAATTTATTTAAACGCAATTCAGTCATTTATTATTAATCTTTTCTGAAAATCAAAAATCATTTATTAAGCTTTTTATTTGCAAATCAAGAGGCAACAACGCTACAACATATTTTACACATAAATCAAATATTGCTCCCGCATTTCCAAGATAAACATCACTCTCAAGTGAATCATCTATTTCTCTTTTAATATGAACGACATGAGAGCAACTCCGCTGTACAGATTCAGCAATTTGACCAATCTCCACAGCTTCATCTGAACATGCATCAAAACACTCAAAAGACGAACCTTTTTGATCATGCATCCATTTAAAACAGATATCAATTAATTGCCGTGCCATTATATAAGAACGAATAACCTTATGCTTGGCCTTAATATGAATAACGCCCGTTTCTTTTGCTTGATCAATAAATGATGTTAATGCATATTGACTTCTATTTTGCGTATAGCAACCCGATATATTAAAAATACGTGGGATAATAATACGATTTCCCCCAGCATGGCAAAATTCTTTAAACGAACATTCATCCATATACTTTAAAAATCCGTAAGGATTCTTTATATAATAATCACGTTTAAACTGACCATCATACACAGCACCTGATGATGCGTAACATAACGTTGCATGCGGCCACGATTTAAGTGCTGTCATCATCATCGACGTAATTGACAAACACGTATCTGTGTAAACCTGACGACCAAGTATATTTACTTTATCACGTGTTAAATAAGCAAAATGAAAAACCATAGGCGATTTAAATACATAGTCAGCCATCTTATCTAATGACGCAACAGCAAAAGAACCAAAAGGCATATCAAGTGTTTGCTGTCTTGATGCAAAAAGATAGATATTTTCCTTAGGCACACCATTCGTGATCAAATATTCTAAACACTCGCGACCGATCCACCCCGTCGCGCCTGTAATCACATAAATTTGATCATTAGACATATTTCTTTAAAAACTCTCGCATCATATCCGCCATGTAAACAAAATGCTCCTCTGACAAAGCAGGATACAATCCAATCCAGAAGGTATTGTTCATCACAAAATCGCACATTGTTAAATCGCCCACAACCTTATAATAGCGATTTTTCATATACGGCTGACGAATCAAATTCCCAGCAAACAAAAGGCGTGTTCCAATTTTTTTCTCATAATTAAGATACGCCATCAACACTTCACGGCTAAAAGGAGCATTCTCACGAAGGCTAAGCACAAAACCAAACCAGGATGGGTCACTATTTGGGGTTGGCTCTGGCAAAATAAAGAATTCTTCGAATTCCTTAAACAGGCGATACAAGATATTAAAATTTTCACGGCGTTTTTGCACAAACCCAGACAAACGATCAAGCTGTGCCACACCAGCCGCCGCCTGCATATCTGTGATCTTCAAATTATAACCAAGATGCGAATAGGTATATTTATGATCATAACCAAACGGCAAATCACCCAGCTGCCAATCAAATCGCTTATTACACGTGTTGTCCATACCAGGCTCGCACCAACAATCACGCCCCCAATCACGAATCGATTCCATAATACGTTTCAAAAGGGCGCGATTCGTAAACACAGCCCCCCCTTCACCCATGGTAATATGATGCGCGGGATAGAAACTGAGCGTGCCAAGATCACCAAACGTACCAACCATTTGCCCATTATAGGTCGCCCCCAAGGCATCACAGCAATCTTCCACGACCCATAAATCATGTTTTTCCGCTACTTCCATTATTTTTTGAAGATTAAACGGATTGCCAAGCGTATGCGCAACCATAATCGCCCGTGTTTTAGGGGTAATGGCTTCTTCAAGCTTAGCGACATCAATATTATATGTCGGTACATCAACATCCAAAAATACAGGGACAAGACCATAAAGAACCGCAGGATTAAGTGTTGTCGGAAAACCTGCTGCTGTTGTGATAATTTCATCCCCAGGCTTCAATGCCCGATCTTTTAAAAATTCAGAAGTTAATGTCGCAAGCGCCACAAGATTAGCCGATGAACCCGAATTAACCGTGCGTAAATGCTTTATCCCAATATAATCGGACAAACGATCTTCAAATATTTTATTAAACCGCCCAGTCGTCAACCATGCATCAAGAGACGCCTCCACCATATTCGCAACCTCTGGCGCACCAACAACCTTACCTGATGGCGGAATAAAATCAACACCAGGCGTAATTGTACGCGATTCATGGGCAAGCCTTGCATGTTCCTTGACAAGGTCTGCAATGTTGTTTCGAAGTACGTCTGCGGACATAAAATTTCTTTTCTATTTATAGGATAACAAAATATTGATTTTTTTCTTGCTCATTCGTATTTAACATTTTATAAAAAACTAGGCAATGATAAACTTTTAAAAGTATAAAAAATCATTATTAAAAAAATAATATTTATAGATTATTAAAAGTAAATATAATATTTGAAATATTATTCTTAAATAGGTTCAAACATGAATAAAGATATTAAACAAGCAAAAGAGCTTGCAAAACAGGCAAGAATTACGACACTTGAAATAACCTATCGCGCCAAAGCTTCGCATATTGCGAGCAATTTTTCGTGTACAGACATCCTATCAACTCTTTATGAGTGTTATTTAGCAATAAATCCATCAGACCCAAACAATAAAGAAAATGATATTTTTATCTTAAGCAAAGGGCATGCAGCCGTAGGTCTTTACGCTATTTTAGCTGAGAAAAAATTCTTTCCAAAAGAAGAACTTATAAATTATGGAAAGAATGGCACTGAATTAGCTGGACATATATCACACCACGTACCTGGTGTTATATTCTCAACAGGCTCACTCGGTCATGGTTTAGGCCTCACATGTGGCGTTGCATTAGGTAAAAACAAAACCACCTCTACATCTAAAACAATTTGTTTACTATCAGATGGTGAATTAAATGAAGGGTCTGTTTGGGAGGCTTTCTTGTTTGCAGCCCATCATAAGCTCAAAAATTTAACATGTATCATTGATAAAAATAATTTACAAGGCTTGGGTGCAACTCAGGATATAATAAATACAGGTGACCTCAAAAAGAAATTAGAAGCTTTTAATTTCACCGTTTATGAAGTTGATGGTCATAATCATGAACAAATCATAACAGCACTTTCAGCACAATCAGATAATAATAAACCTAAAGTCATCATTGCTAACACAATAAAAGGCAAAGGCGTGTCTTTTATGGAAAATAATAATGTCTGGCACTACAGATCACCCACCACAGAAGAATATAATTTAGCACGTGAAGAGTTATTAAATAATGCGTAAGATTTTTGTTGATGAATTAATTAGAATAAGAGAAAATAACGACAAGACACTATTGTTAACAGGCGATCTTGGTTTTGGTTTTTTTGAAAATTTTGCACAAAGATTTCCAAATAGCTTTATAAATGCAGGCGTAGCAGAGCAAAATATGGTTTCTGTGGCTGCAGGATTATCAAGCCAAGAATTTTTGCCTTTTATCTATTCAATCAACAATTTTGCCTCATTTCGCTGTCTTGAACAAATTAGAGATGACTTATGTTATCACAATCTCAATACTGTAATTGTAAGTGCAGGCCCTGGCTATTCATATGGATCTTTGGGCTATACACATTATGGAATTGAAGATATTTCGGTAACACGATGTTTGCCAAATATCACAATCTTCTCACCAAGCGATCCTATTGAATTAAAATATATTATGAACAATATACATGATATTAACGGTCCTATTTATTTACGACTCGGCAGAAATTCAGACTCTGTTGGTGATGATATAGCGGATAATGCAGAAATCAATGCGCCGCGTCTCATACAAAAAGGAGAGCACGTTGCCTTATTTGTATCTGGTGAAATACTACAAAATGTTATGGAGCTTCTATCACAATTAAAAGATAGCCTATCATTCTCACCAACAATTTTAAGTTTCCATTGCTTAAAACCTTTTATGCAGAATTTCCCTTTGCCTATTGATGGAAATCATACATATGTTTTATCTGTTGAGGAACATGTTTATGCAGGCGGCTTCTCATCATTAATATTGGAAAATTTTCATCAAGCCATCTCTGATGCAAAAATGCAATTCATTCCTATTTCGGCATGCACTGATAAGTTAGGCATAGTAGGCGATCGAAACTTTATGATTTCAAAAATTCTTAAGAAAGTAGAGAATGCGTTATTCGATATTAACAGACAAACTAAGTTGTAAATAGTGAAAAGAACCGTCACACTCCACTAAACACCACATTATACAGCGTATTCAAATCACGCACCATCAATGTCCCCTCCTCAGTATCCGTCACTACTTTCTTTTGCGGCGACTGCTGTGAAAAACATTCATTACCAAAACGCACTTCATACACCCCTGCCGCCCGTGCTGCTGCCCAATCAACAGGCGAATCCCCAACAAACCACACATCACGGGTTGCCTTCATATGAAGTTGCCTTAATGCCAAATACAACGGATCTGGACTCGGTTTATCAGCAAACGCATCCGCTGCGCCTACGACAACAGAAAAATAATTCGCAAGCCCAATATGGGTGATTTCCTCAACCAATAATGCCTTGTTCTTATTACTCACGATGCCCATAGGAACACCGTGATTAGAAAGCGCTTGCAACAACTCAACCGCATAAGGAAATAGAGCAAGATCCTTTAAATGATGCTCATGCACATAACGATAATAATCATCCATGGCGGCTTGCCAATCATCAGGAAAAAGCTTTGGAAAAGCCTCACGCGCAGATTCATGACAGCGTTCTTTCACCATATTAAGCGTCCATGGGATAAGACCACGCTTTTCAAACACGGCTGAAATTCCACCATGTATTAACGGCCATGTATCAACCAACGTATTATCCCAATCAAAAAGGATAACCGTTGGTAAAACCTTCTCAGCGAGCCGCGCGCGTTGCATAATGCATTTCCCTAATAAATAAGAAAGACTAAATCTCTAGAAATAAGCCCTAAACACGCTTCATAATCAACGTTGCATTTGTACCACCAAACCCAAATGAATTTGACATCACGACATCAACTGATTTTTCTTGCGCCACCTTAGGCACAAAATTGAGATCACATTCTTCCGATGGATTTTCCAAATTTAATGTTGGCGGCAACACGCGATCACGCATCGCAAGAATTGAATAAATCGCCTCAACCGCACCTGCCGCACCCAACAAATGACCAATCGCTGACTTTGTAGACGATACAGCCAATTTATACGCATGCTCACCAAACAAACGCTTCATCGCACGCACTTCAATCACATCACCAAGTGGGGTTGATGTACCATGTGCATTAATATAACCAACGTGATCAAGTGATATATTTGCATTTTTAATAGCAGCACGCATGGCTCTGAAAGCACCATCACCATCATCTGCAGGCGCCGTCACATGGTAAGCATCACCTGACATACCATACCCAATAACTTCAGCATAAATTTTAGCGCCACGCTTTTTCGCATGTTCGTATTCTTCAAGCACAACAATACCAGACCCCTCGCCCATCACGAAACCATCACGTTTATCGTCCCATGGTCTAGAAGCAAGTTCTGGCGTATCATTATACCCTGTTGATAAGGCGCGCGCAGATGCAAAACCTGACATGCCAACACGGCACAAAGCAGCCTCTGCACCACCAGCAACCATCACATCGGCATCACCAAACATAATTAAACGTGCCGCATCACCAATCGCATGAGAACCCGTTGCGCATGCCGTAACAGGTGCATGGTTTGGTCCTTTAAATTGGTAACGAATCGATACATGCCCTGACGCTAAATTAATTAATGATGCAGGAATAAAAAATGGACTCACACGACGTGGTCCTTGCGTACTTACGACTTGAGCTGTTTCTGAAATCTGAGGCAACCCCCCAATACCAGAACCAATCATAACACCTGTACGTTCTTGACCTTCACTATCTGTTGGCAGCCAACCTGAATCTTCAACCGCTTCTTTTGCTGCAGCAATTGCATACATAATAAAACGATCCATCTTCCGTTGATCTTTGGTAGAAATCACATCATCCATCCAAAGGCGACCATCAACCGCATCCTCAGCAGAAGTTGCCATCGGCACCATGCCACCAATTCTTGCGGTTATATCGCTGACATCAAAGGCTGTAATTGCCCTAATACCAGACTCACCACGCAAAATACGCTTCCAGTTTTCCTGAACCCCATAACCAAGGGGACTTACCATTCCAAGACCTGTAACTACAACGCGTCGCATGGTGACTCCTTAAACTTTTTGAAACAATTGTATTAAAAATATAAGTACTAAGTTAAGCAGCACAACCTGCGTTAGCTGTGATATAATCAATCGCTGATTTAATTGTTGTGATTTTTTCAGCGTTTTCTTGTGGAATATCAATACCAAATTCTTCTTCGAATTTCATAACCATTTCAACCTGGTCAAGACTATCGGAGCCAAGATCATCAACGAAGCTCGCTGAATCAACAACTTTAGATTCATCAACACCAAGGTGCTCAACAACAATCTTTTTTACGCGCGTATTAATATCTGTCATGGAATAATCCTTATAATAAATTTATGAAACTGTCCAATAGATAGCAGATTTTCACAAAAAAACAAGCAGAGAGTGACAAACAACCCAAAAAAAAATGTTTTTATTTAATCTGATCACACAGTAATGATTGAAATGATAAAATAAAAATTAAAAAAATAAAGTATAATAATACTTATAATCAAAAGTTTGCATAGCAAATAGGATAATCCAATAGCTATTACTTAAGGAATATACGTCAGTTTTCCAGCGAATACAATAACACTGAATTTCTCCAACAGGCTATTGGCGAAATTCCTTGGGGATATATTGCCAGAAGAATATGCAAAATATATCAATCCTTTAATGCACATATTCTGAATGGCTATTGTTATATACACGTTCAATGACAGCATGCTCAATCAAGGCTTGCAGCATTGTTGATTGTTCTTGCAGGGACGGTGTTTCAAGAATGGCTTGCTTTTCATTCGCCTGCAGCGGGCATACCATCGTAAGCGCTGTAATCAATTTCTCATTCGATATACGTTGAATTTCGTCCCAATTAGGCGTGATCTCAACAATTTTAAAATACGGCTTTAACGCATGCATAAGACGCGTACGGTCAAGGGTGAAATCAATTTCCTCAACCAAATCAATTGAATAACGTTCATAATCAACCGTTGCCGTACGATAGGCATGCTCATATTCGATTTCCTCGATGAGATCAAAGCGACACTCCCCAAAAAGTGTGATAATAAATTGCCCTTCTTCAGGTTCAATTACATCAACAATACGCCCCGCACAACCAATTTTAAAAAGTGACGCCGAAGATTCTCCGTTCATTTTATTGTGATCAAACAAAGGCTGCACAATACCAATATAAGCATGCTCACGTGGCACATTGCCGATCAATGTCAAATAGTCACTTTCGGATATAGGGACGGGCAAGGCAGCTCTTGGCATTAAAATTGCACCATGCAAAGGAATTAATGGCAAAACAGTCGGCAAATGTTTCGTTGTGGGTACTAGAATGCTCATCACATATATTTTCACTAATAGGTTTTTAATGGTTTAAGAGGAGCAACAATGCACAATCAACAGGTTAGACAAGCCCTTGCTTACAGCACATTTGCTCACCTCTTTACACCATACAAAAAAAACAAAATCGATACAAGAAAACTATCAAATGATGAAATTAAATTTTTAAGCACGTGTTGTTTTTTACTTAACAAACATTATAATTCAATGAGGGAAATGTGACATTATTATTTGATCAAGATCAAATGTGTCTAATTAATGAAATCAAAAGACACTTAGACCCCATCATAAAACCGCGCCGTCAATTAAGTGCGCTTACCTCTATAAATTACCGTCCAGCCATTAAAGGCTTTTATGTGCATGGCCCCGTTGGACGGGGGAAAACATCAATTATTCAGCATATTTTTCATGAACTGCCTGAGCCTAAACAAAAATATCATTTTGACCATTTTGCAACAAATCTTTATCATCATCTTCAATATATGAGCATGTCAGATCTCCTTCATAAACTTTATTTAAACGGACGTATTATTTGGATTGATGAATTACAAATCTATGATATTGGAACCGCGATGCTGTTAAAGCGGCTTATCCCTGAAATGATCAAACATAAAATGATTATTCTGATGACAGGCAATATTGAGCCCATTAATTTCTATAAAAATGGATTGAATCGCGATCAGTTTGAAGGCTTCATCCCCTTTTTTTATGAAAATTTTCGCTGTTTTCCACTGAATGGTGAAATAGATTATCGTCGCCTCAGTAATGGCGATCGTCCTAATTTCAAACAGTTGTGGATTCAATCGAACCAATCACAAACATCGATCAAAAAAGCGTTCTCAGCATTATCACCGCATGAAGTACCCACATCATTTACCTTAATGCTCAACCAACGCCATTGGCATCTGATGCAAACCATTGGCACGGCCGTTTTTATTGATTTTCAATCCCTTGCTGAAGAAAATCGTGCAGCAAGTGACTACAAAACACTGGTCGAAACCTTCCCTGTGGTATTGGTATATAATGTACCCATTTTTACCCACGAAAATAGAGATGCATGCAGACGATTCATGGCATTTATCGATATTTTATACGATAAAAAAGGAACACTCTTCATGGAATCAGCAGCAATGCCTGATCAGCTTTATCAAGATATCGACAACAAATTACCGTTTGAACGAACGGCGTCAAGACTCAATCAACTGTTGCAACCCACTCATTAATTACAATTTTAACTAGTTATTAAATATTTTCACGATACGATAAACATAATGAACACGCATAAATATTAAGGATGCGCACAATGTACATAAAATTAGTAATGATTCTTGTCTGCCTATTCACCCTCTACAACGAAGGCTTTTCCCGCAACCATAGCATTGCAAGCCGTATCGCAAATTACAGCAGTAATAGCGCACGTTCAACAGGGCATCTATCAAGTCATAGTCAAGTAAGCCAAAAACCCGATCACGAAGTAGTGGGATGTGATGTGAATGTTTACGGTGAGGCCGACGGCAATATCTTTTGTGATAATTGCACTGATAGTGACAAACATCAATGCCAATGTCCTGAAAATGCACCAAATCTTCAACTCAATGGCGCGCGCACACAAGGAACATGTGTTGGTAAGTGCCCGCTTGGTTTCTTTTGGAATATTGGCACAGCGGCAGAAAAACCAAATACATGCATCAAATTCTCAAAAGTCACTGCCTATCCAAAAGACTTAATATGTCCAGCACTTGGTGATTTAACGGTTATTAGTCAAGCAGATTGTGATTCATTGGCCGCAACAGCTGCATAAGATGTCTCTCATGATTTTGCGCATTCCTCTATTAGAATACGGGAATCTACAAAGCACAAAGAAAGATACGTAATTACGACTATCTTGTATCAAAACATTGAAATAAACAAAACCATGGCGTACTGTATGATCATCAAATCAAACGTAATGCCTCTGTATAATGCTCTATAAAATCTTTAATCCAAAAGAATATGAACAACGTCTATATGAAAAGACAGAACCCCTTTTCCCATGCGCAACAAATGGTGATGTCAGCCATAAAGGTGCTGAAACCTACACCATTATGATGCCCCCACCGAATGTGACAGGCAGCCTGCACTTAGGGCACGCGTTAAACGATACACTTCAAGATATTCTTATTCGTTATCACCGAAAAAAAGGAAAAGATGTGCTATGGCAGCCTGGTACAGACCACGCAGGAATTGCCACACAAATCGTTGTGGAACGTCAATTGGCGGAGCAAGGAATTACGCGTCACGACCTTGGGCGCGATGCATTCATCGATAAAGTCTGGGAATGGAAAGAGAAATCAGGCAACACAATCGTTAATCAAAAACGTCGTTTATGTATTTCACCCGATTGGGGGCGTTCGCGTTTTACCATGGACGAAGGGCTTTCACGCGCTGTTATCAAGGTATTTGTTCAATTACATAAAGAAGGACTGATCTACCGCGCAAAACGCCTTGTGAATTGGGATACAAAACTGCAAACAGCGATATCCGATTTAGAAGTTGAGTCCCTTGAAAAAAAAGGAAACCTTTGGCATATTCGCTACAACATTGATGGATGTGATGAATTTCTAACTGTCGCCACAACACGCCCTGAAACATTATTTGGCGATACGGCTGTTGCGGTTCATCCTGAAGATCCCCGTTATCAGCACCTTATTGGTAAAATGGTGCGCCTACCCTTAACAGGGCGTCTTATTCCTATCATTGCAGATACATATTGTGACCCAACAAAAGGAACAGGTGCCGTTAAAATTACCCCAGGGCATGACATGAATGACTTTGCTGTTGGTCAGCGTCATCAATTGCCATTAATTAATATCATGGATGCCTTTGGTCTTTTAATTGATCCCGCACCCCCAGCCTATATTGGATTGACGTTTGAAGCTGCCCGAAAGAAAGTACTGACGGATCTTGAGGAGCAAGGGCTTTTCATAAAAGCTGAACCAATCACTCACATGGTTCCCTTTAGTGAACGGAGTCATGTTGAGGTTCAACCATGGCTAACCGATCAATGGTTTGTGGATGCCAAAACACTTGCTGCCCCTGCATTAAAAGCAGTTGAAGACGGCAGGACAAAATTCTTTCCCGAAAATTGGGAAAACACTTATTTTGAATGGTTACGTAATATTCAACCCTGGTGTATTTCACGTCAAATTTGGTGGGGACATCAAATTCCTGCATGGTATCGTGCCGATGGTACAATTTTTGTGGCTGAATCGGAAGAAGAAGCGCAAAAACAGGCAGGCGTTGGCGTTAAGTTGACACGTGATCCTGACGTACTCGATACCTGGTTCTCATCAGCACTATGGCCATTCACTACCCTTGGTTGGCCTGATAAAACACCCGAACTTGATCGTTATTACCCAACGGAATTGCTAACCACTGGATTTGATATTATCTTCTTTTGGGTTGCCCGCATGATGATGATGGGACTCCATTTCATGAGGGATGTACCGTTTAAAACCGTTTATATTCATGCTTTAGTGCGTGATGAAAAAGGGCAAAAAATGTCAAAATCAAAGGGTAATATTATTGACCCATTGGTGTTAATTGATAAATTTGGCGCGGACGCGTTACGATTTTCATTGGCACAATTGGCTGCCCCTGGTCGTGATGTGAAAATCGGTGAATCCCGCGTTGAAAATACCCGTAATTTTATTACAAAAATATGGAATGCAGCGCGCTTTTTGGAAATGAATGAATGTCACTATGATCCAATGTTTAATCCGCACACCGTTAAAGGAGCAGTTAGTCAGTGGATTATCAATAAAACAGCCACAATGCTACAGGATGTCTCACGTGAGATTGAAGGATATCGATTCGATCTTGCAGCCAGCACGCTCTATCATTTCTTGTGGGGAACCTATTGTGATATTTATGTTGAATGTTTAAAACCTTTGGTTAATGACGCCGAATTAGCCGATGAAACCCGTAAAACCGCAATGTGGGTTTTGGTACAATTCTTAAAAGTTGCCAATCCTTTCATGCCAATGATAACCGAACGTCTATGGGAAGCATTTGTTGGTGCAGATACTGAAACGTTAATGTCAACCGAATGGCCTATTTTAGATGTACTTTACGACAATGAAACAAAAACGGTTGATTGGGCTGTTGCCTTTGTTGAAGAAGTGCGATCACTTAAAGGATTGCTTGGTATATCAGGAGGCATTCGTATTCCACTTGTAAGTCATGGAACGGATACGGATAATGCAACACTGAATGAGCATTGGTCGTGGATTAGTCATTTAGCCAGGCTTGATACATTCTCAACCACAGGTAAAGGAATCCCTTTTGTGGTAAGTGGCAGCACCTTTATGCTTGCCCTTGATGGCGTTGTGAATAACGATGATGTCAAAAAATTATTGAACGACAAGGCTAATAAATTAGAAGCTGAGACCACGCATTTAGCCAAAAAATTATTGAATGATGCCTTTAAAGCGGCAAAACCTGATGCATGGCAAATTGATCATGATTTACATGTGTTAAAAACAACTGAAATTGAAAAAATAAAAGGGATATTAGCATCTTGGAATTAGTCATACGTGTTTTAGCAATAATAGTATTTGTGCTGCCTTTTTATGTGTTACATGCTGGTGTAACGGCGTTACCTTCAATGGAAATGACGCTCGACCAATCGGTTGATCCCACATTGAGTCTACCTGATGATTCAAAAGGAGAAGGGCTTAATCCCATTCGAAAAATAGCAAAAGACTTTCGTTCCACTGTCCAAATGTACCGGGAACAACGTGCTTTAGCTCAAAAACGTGGTGATGTCAGCCAGTATGATGAGCTGTTAAAAGAAGCAGAAATTATCACGAAAGAAATAGAAGCAGCCTCTATGCAACACGATGCGTATATGGCGAGATATCAAGAAGGTGATACAACCTCTGGCGAGCAAGCCATTCGGTTAACAGCCGTTATTCAGGCGCAAAGTCAACCATTTAAAAACATTTTGATGCGCATGAACAGTGTTATTACGCAGCAAATTGACACCAGCGTTCCACAGCGCCCGTATCACAAGAAGTTTGCCCCAACAGCACATTCAGCACCGCCAACGCGCTATCTACAAAGCAAAACAACAGAGATCTCCGAGAGTCTCAATCGAGGCGATCCAGCCGATGACACCGAGAAACCTTTACCAATGAGTGAAGGGCGGGCGCGATCGACATCTGAACACGAAATTGATCCAATTCATTAGGGTGCTCATGATGGGAATTAAACAAATAATTTACTTGCTCATTTTTTTTCAAAACACTTCGATTAATTAACAAAACCCATCAAAAGAAATGCTATCTCCTTGACAATTTGTCTTCGTTTCGATTATGTTTTTGCATATAAACTAACGTTATAGTCAAGTGACTATAAAGCCATCATGGCGTTTGGAACCTTTGTGTCTAACCCTTCTGTTTTTTCGGTACTTCAAAAAATACGATCACTCTTCACAGCCAATGAAAAGCTTAAGTGGATTGGGATTTTTGCATTTGCTTTTTGCACATCCCTTTTAGAAATGATAACGGCACTTGTCATTGTCGTATTTGCGCAAATCATTAACCAACCCGAAACAGGGCAGCGTTACTTGCAAAAACTGGGCTTTTCTGGTCAAGTGTCGCCTAGCCGCGTTGTGTTTATGATGGCGATTGCGTGCGGACTAATCTATCTTGTCAAAAATATTATTGCTGGGATTGAGGTTGTTTACCAAAATTTTACCATTCAAAAAATGCATTACCAATTTAAAAACAAATTACTACATCGTTATGCCGCCGCTGATTACGAATTCTATTTGACACGGAATTCAGCACTAGGGCTCAATGTTATTGGCATGGATGCCGAACAAATGTTTTCTCATGGCATTATTTATATGGCAAGCATCCTATCTGAAAGCGCTGTTTTCCTGTTCCTAGTTGGTGTGATCATTTACATGAACCCATCGTTGGCGTTGGCTGTGTTTTGTATTGGCGGATTGCTAAGCCTTATCATTACAAAGGTTCTTTTGCCGCATTTTTATCGTTTTGGTCAACGCTTTCAGGAATCAGCGCTTCACAGCAATCAGGCATTGCTGCAATTTTTTCATGGGTTTAAGGAAATTGTATTGCTTGGCAAACGCGAAGCCTTTATTGACGCCTATCGTTTTCATTCCCGTAAAAAAGCACGTGTACAGGCGATTCAAAAAGCCGTTGATTCATTACCACGTATGGTGATTGAAGTCTTATTTGTGGGATTATTCGTTGCGACAATTGCCGTTTTATGCCTGGAAAATGAAAGCCCAACTCAGATGATTGGTATTTTAGGGGGGTATCTTTATGTGGGTTTCCGCCTGATGCCAGGGCTCAACCGTGTAATCAATCATTTAAATGCCTTTAAGGCAGCAATTCCGTCTATTGAACGTATCTATGACGAATATCATTCCATTGGCGGATGTGAAAATTACGCAGATATCCCTGACTTTACATTCAATGAATCAATTACATTCAACGATGTTGATTTTACCTATAACAGTTCTGAAAAAAACGCCTTGTCCGCGATTAATTTGACCATTCAAAAAGGACAATGTATTGGCATTGTTGGTGAAACAGGTTCAGGAAAATCAACGATGGTTGATCTGTTGCTGGGGCTTTTGAAACCAAAGGCAGGCACAATTTTAGTGGATGGGCAGTATCCTGTTTGTTCTTATCAGTGGCACCGTCATATCGGTTATGTGCCCCAATCTATTTATTTGACGGATGATACAATTGCCGCTAACATTGCGTTCGGTGTACCAGCCGATTCCATAGACGAAACGCAATTACAAGCGGCGATTGATGCCGCTCAATTACGTAAATTCGTTGATCAATTGCCGATGGGTACACAAACAATGACAGGTGAACGTGGTGTTCGCTTATCAGGGGGTGAACGTCAACGGATCGCGATTGCACGGGCGTTGTATCGAAACCCAGATGTATTGGTTTTTGACGAGGCGACATCTGCATTGGATAACGAGACTGAGGCACGTCTGATGGAGACAATCCATGCCGTCAGCCAGAACCGAACTGTGATTATGATTGCGCATCGGTTGACGACATTAAAAGACTGCGATCGCATCGTGAAGATGAATGGTGGTGTGTTAAAGGAAGTTGAACAACTTGGGTGAATTAACCCCCTTGTTTTGTAAGTGAAAAAAGGATTTTTATCATGTTTTTTAAAAGCATCTTGGCTGTGACCGCTATCTGTTTTGGATTAAAACCCCATTTATGTGCGGGTGAGCAAAAACCACTTTACCAAAATGTCTATGTTGATAACTGTCAGCATGCTTTATTTCAACGATCAGCAGATCCAGAAATCTTTTATTCACAGGTTGGCGAGGATGTTATTTTGGCCTCTGTCTTTTCAAAAGAGGTAGGCGAAGGTAAAGGATTCTATATTGATGTAGGTGCCCATGAGCCTAAAACAATAAATGTTTCATACTATTTTTATAAAAAGGGTTGGAACGGCATTTCAATTGAGCCAATTAAGCGCTATTTTGATAAGCTTCAATTACTTAGACCAAATGATATAAATCTTAATATTCTTGTTGGAAAAGAAGATGGGGAAGAAACCTTAAATGAAGTCGTCCCAGAAAAGGGACAAGAATGGGCTTCGGCATTATCGACAACCAAAAAGGATCAAAAAGAAACCTTAGAAAAGCAGAATTATAAGATGACATCTTATAAGGTGCCTGTCACAACCATGAATAAGGTTTTTGAAAAATATGTGCCAAAAGATCAAGATGTTCATTTTCTAAAAATTGACGTTGAAGGCTCTGAGAAAGATGTATTGCTAGGTCTTGATCTTAAAAAACATCGTCCGTTTGTTATTTGTATTGAGGTTATGAGTCCAGGTGCTATCGATGGCTCAAAAGAATGGGGATCGATCTTGCGTGATGCAGATTATGCTCTGGTTCTTTTTGATGGATTAAATAATTATTATGTTCGAAAGGAAAGCCCTGATATCATTGCCCGTTTCGCCTACACAGCCGATTTATTGAATTTCTTAAGGCAAATAGCAACACCTAATGAACCTGTTAAAGAACCTTCAAAACCTGGTTTTTTGAAAAGAATAAGAAATTTTATTCGCTCCATATTTTAAAATAACTAATGAAAGTGATATCTTGTTAACATGAAAATCAGTTTGAAGAAAATAGTAGTAATCATCTTTTCGTTGATTATAACGCACAGTTTATGTGCTTTTTTGACAGGAAAATATGTCTTTTTGAAAAAAGATATCTCGCTTGTGCAGCCGATCAAGCCTGAATTTAAAACAAAAAATTGGGTGATGGGCTTTGCTAAAGGCGATGTTTATGAAGCAAGCCAAAATTTTAATGCTCAAAATTCAATTAATCGGGGATTTGACGTCGTTATTAATTATAAAAAAAGGGATATTGATAACGATTTTTATCAAAAGAATAAAGAAATATTGGATCAAAAGCGTGGTGTAGGTTATTGGCTGTGGAAACCTTATTTTATCTTAAAAACGCTTAATATGATGCAAGAAGGTGATGTGTTAATGTATCTAGATGCAGGTGCTATGTTTTTAGGATGTGTTTACCCGTATATTGATCAAATGGTAAAGAATAATAAGGATATAATTTTATTTAATAATACGCATTTAAATCGAATGTACACGAAAAAAGATACGTTTGCCTTTATGGAAGTAGATGAAAAATATCGTGATTATCCACAATTGAATGCTGCTTTGTTATTGATTAGAAATACACCAAAATCACGTGCATTTATCAAAAAATGGCTCAATTATTGCCAAGATAAACGCATACTAACAGATCAAAAAAGTATAAATAGTGAATTCTCCGATTTCAAAGATCATCGTCACGATCAAGCTATATTATCCTTACTTTATTATAAAGAACCTGATGATGTTATCATTGCAGACAGTAGTCATGATTTTCTGGTCCATCAGCGTCGTGATATCAATATTTCACTTGCTTGGCTAGCATTAAAACACCGATTCATGAAATATCTCAAGTAATGTTTACTGAAATTTCAACACATAAATAAATTACATTTTGAGAAGAATGATGAAAAATAGTTTTTTTAATTTCAGAAATATATTAATTTTGCTGCTAACTTTATTGATAACTCATGTGTTATGTTTATTTTTTGCAGGAAAATATATTCTTCTAAAAAATGATATTTCGCTGGAATCCCCTATAGCATTCACAGCCCCTTCACAAAACTGGTTGATTTCGTTTGGCGATGGCGGTGTTTACGAGGCTAATCAAAACTTTTTAACCCATATTACGATCAATAAAGGGTTTGATGTCGTCATTAATTATAAAAAACGACATATTGATCGTGCATTTTATGAGCAACATAAAAAAATACTCGATCAAAAACGAGGTTCAGGTTATTGGCTATGGAAGCCTTACTTTATTTTAAAAACATTAAACAAAATGGAAGAGGGTGACTTTCTCTTTTATATGGATTCGGGTGTTATCTTTTTAGGAAAACCTGAGACATATATAAAAAAACTAACTAATACCAAAAAAGACATACTTCTTTTTGATAATTGTCCAAATCGATTTTATGTTAAAAAAGACGTTTATGTTATTATGAACATGGATGAAAAATATCGTGATGAAATACATATCGATGCAGGATTAGGAATTATCATTCGCAATACAAAAGAGTCACGAAAATTTATCAGTGATTGGCTAAGCTACTGCACTGATGAACGCTTAATAACGGATATGCCAAGCACACATGGTGAATTTCCCGATTTCAAAGATCATCGTCACGATCAAGCAATCTTGTCAATGCTTTATCATAAACGTTCATCTGAGGTATTGCTAATAGGTGATGATAACGATAGAGGTGCCGATTTCTTCCACCATAGACGTCGCGAATTAAATGTTTCATTAATGTACGAATTATTCAAATTAAAAACATTACGTTTTATCGACAATCTTTTAAAAAGCAAAACGAGTCTTAAATGAAAAAAGTTATTCTTTATTCCATATTAGCTTTATCGATTGTATTCAATATACTGTTGTCAAAAGACCGTGTTATTCATGTTTATAAAAAGCGCCTTGTGCCGCTTATTAGTGCG
>CANKZX010000016.1 GCA_947488275.1 Alphaproteobacteria bacterium
AATGAGGAAAGAGAATCGTACGATGACCGCCTCAAATGGATTCGCATAGAGACCAATACGTTAAAAAATTATGAACAAAAAGGAATGGAAAAAGGGATAGCGAAAGGGATAGCAGAGGGTATTGAAAAAGGCATAGCGGAGGGGCTAGCACAAGGAATAGCACAAGGAAAGGCTGAAGGGATAGCGGAAGGAAAGGCTGAAGGAAGAGCTGAACTTGCATTAAAAATGCTCGCTAAAAACAAAGATGAGGCTGAAATTTTAGAATTTTCAGGACTAACACTGAGCGAGTTAAATGAACTTAAAAATAGGCTGCAGAGTTAGGGTACGTCACTAAGACGTGATAATTCCATGATCAACAGCAAAATTCATCAAACGGTGACGTAGTGTAATTGGTCCGTTATGCATAAACATAGCAGGACTCAATAAATGCTGACACGCCGCATCCATATATGTTTTGAGACTCTCTAAATTTACGCGCTTAATCATAGCATACACACCCTCAATATGAGATGGCGCTATTGAAAAATGACGAATACCAATTCCCAGCAAGGCAAGGGCACACAAAGGCTGCGACGCAACTTCACCACACAATGATAACGGCACACGCTGTCCAACAGTCTGCACAATTTGTTTAATAAACATTAGAAAACTAGGGGCAAGAAAATCAAACCGATTACTCATCTCTGGCGCATCACGATCAAATGCAAAAAAGAATTGCTGCAAATCGTTCGTGCCAATTGATAAAAAATCAACAAGCGGCAATAACTGCTCTAACTGATAAACAATCGATGGTATTTCAATCATCGCCCCAAAATGAATACGGGGTGCAATGCCATGATGAAGCATTTTCTCACGATTAACCTCAAGCTGAATAATCTTACGAATCGCTAAAAATTCGGTAATTTCAGCAACCATCGGAATCATAATTGACAAAGGAACTTCTGGATGTTCGCTTTGCACTTTAGCACGCAAAAAAGCACGAATTTGCTGCCGTAAAAGCATTGGTCGATCTAGCGACAACCGAACTGCCCGCCACCCATTTACCGACGCCTGATGAATAGCATGTTTACCCCTCTTATCAATAATATGCTGCACACCATTATGTAATGACAAAACCTTATCACCACCAATATCAAGCGTTCGAAAACACAACGGTTTTTCCCCCGATTGCGCCAAAATCCTCTTATAAAAGGCGACCTGCCCTTCTACACTCGGCAATTCATTCGTCATCATAAAAGGAACTTCTGTTCGAAATAATCCAACACCATCGATAAAGTCATTATGCACATCCGTCAAATCTTCAGGTAAATTTGCATTAATTGACAAACGAATTAAATGACCATCTAATGTAGTTGCAGGCTTTTTTGTATCATTGCCCCCCGATCCACTGGGTCTAACTATCTCTTTGTTTTTACGTGAAGACACCGTTATGGTCATATCCTCAGGCGTTGGACGAATATGAATTCGTCCTTCATTACCATCAACAATCAAGAAATCATTTTCTTTAATTAAATGGATCATCGAATCAACACCAGCAATAACGGGCACTTGCAAAGATTTTGCAATAATCGCAACATGCGATGTATAACTATTATCAGATAAAATAAGTGCCACCAAATTATGGTGGTGATAATCAATTAAATCAGCTGGGCTTAAAAAAGGAGCAATGACAACAAGGGGACGCTCTAAGTCAATGTCTTTTTTAGGAATGGAATGGACTAAATAACGCGCAAGTCGATTCGTTAAATCGTCGAATTCATGCAAACGCGACTGCCAAAAAGCCTCTTTCGAAAAACGCTGTCGCATGGCACTCAATACATTCTCCAGTGCTGAAATCACATCAGCCCCCTGATTAATCTCATGAATCAAATGCCTCTCCCAGCCACGATCATATGCCAATGAACGATAGGTATTCAAAATCTCGTATGATGTTGATATTGGATCGGCTGTTTCAACCAAGCAATCGCTTTCATAGCGTAGCTTCAACAAAGCCTCCTGCAGTCGATTACGTTCAACCGTTATATTAATCGATGCATCAGAATTAGGCTGTAACGCCACATGAGATTGAACATAATGTGGCGATTGATGAAAATGGGCAAACCCTTTACCAATACCGCCAATCACATGAATGCCGTCCAAAATCATACGCGACATGAGAGCAATCCTATTCTAAAGAAGATACAAAAGAAATATCGGATACTTAGCGCATACTCGTTTTTCGCGGGTCAAAAGCATCACGGACAGCCTCCCCTATAAAAATAAGTAAACTTAATAAAAAAGCAATCGCAAAAAAGGCAACCATTCCAAGCCAAGGCGCATGAATATTGTTCTTACCTTGCGTGATCAATTCCCCCAAAGACGCTGAGCCAGGCGGCAATCCAAACCCCAAAAAATCAAGAGCCGTTAGCGTACTAATCGACGTATTCAACATGAAAGGCACATATGTAATCGTTGCCACCATTGCATTCGGTAAAATATGGCGCAGAATAATTCGGATTGTTGGCACACCAAGCGCCTCAGCCGCACGCACATAATCAAGTGCACGCGTCCGAAAGAACTCCGCACGAACAACAGCGGATAAAATCATCCAATTAAAGAGAGTCATAATCGCCAAAAGCCACCCAAAACTTGGCTCAATCATACTCGACATAATAATCAGCAAGTACAACACAGGCAAACCTGACCATATTTCCGTAAGACGCTGACTAATCAAGTCAAGCCGACCACCAAAATACCCCTGAACAGCACCAACAAAAATACCAATGATGCCTGAAAATAAGGTCAGCCACAAACCAAATAAAATCGAAACACGATACCCATAAATAAGACGTGTTAACACATCACGCCCTTGATCATCGGTTCCAAACCAATTATCATGCGATGGTGGCGCAGGGGCTGGCACAGGAAGATCATAATTAACCGTTGATGGGCTATAAGGGACAGGCGGAAAAACCATCCACCCATCTTTATTAATAAGGGCTTTTACAACATTATCACGATAATTCGTATTTGTTGCAAAAGTACCACCAAATGTCGTCTCTGGATAATTCTTCACAATAGGAAAATAAAGTTGCCCTTTATAGCAAACGATCAATGGATTCTCATTTGCAAAAAATTCCGCCCCCAATGTAACAATAAACAACCCTAAGAATATCCAAAATGACCAAAAACCACGTTTATTTGACCGAAATTGAGCCAATCGACGGCGTGTCAAAGGAGACAATGTCATGCGTTATCCACTTTTTGATCGTGTGCATCAGGTACAGTTTCATTAGAAGTTTGTTTTGAATCACTCTTTGCTAAACGCTCCGCTTTCCATTTATCCGCAATCATACGCTTACGTTCATAAAGCGCTTGACGTTTTTCTTGTTTCTCTTTGATGACCGCGCTGATTTTGTCATGACGATCGGTCGCGTGTTCTTTTTGCTTTTCCTCAACAACACCAACTTCAATTCCATTCAAATCATAACGTTTATCATTTGCTAAAAGCGCTTTTTGATAATGATAATTGTTTGTATAAAACTGCACGGCATCACGTATCGATTTCTTAGATGGCGCATCGGCATCCAAACACTCAAAAATATCATTTAAAATACCAATTTTTAAAGGCAATTTCTCTTCACGCTTAAATACATTCGGAAATTTTTCATGTAAATAAGCATGTGCTGCCAAAATACGCTCATTCTTATGAAACGGTATACGTTTTTGATTCGCATCTTTTTTAGGAACAATCGTAGAAACATCACTGTCTATTGCAATGGACGTTTGCCGCGTCGATGTCGATAAAACACTTTTAACCTTAACAACAGCAGATTTTGCCTGACGATCTTGCGTTTTTACTGTTTGTTGTTTTTTTTCAAGATCGTGCTTTGGGTCACGTTTACCTTCTTCAAGAGCAGCCTTAAGCTTCAAAAGGTATTCAGAAATATCCGTTTGCGTTGTATTCATTCGTGCTTTTCATTTCGTTAAAAATAGAGGTTTAACCTATAATACCTATAATAGAAGGCCTTGCACATCATATTACACAAAAAAAAGATTAAAATAAATAATTCAAATCACTTGTTTCACAAAAATTATAAAGGATGCACTAAACAGGCATCACCTAATCTTTTTAAATAATAAGGGCATGTTTGCCTTACAAAAACACAGTATTCGCATTTTTATTGTAAAATAAGTATTGCTATTTTTGTTTTGAATACGTATACGTTAGTCAAGTAGAAAGGATTTTTTATGACTGATAGTGACAATATTTCAGAAATCATGGAATATACAAGCCGCATTGTAGCAGCCTATGTTTCAAATCGCCCAACATCTATTAATGAAATTCCACATATAACTGGATACATTTATCAAGCAATCTCAGAGATTCACCGCAATCCACATATGATTCGTACAAACGCAGCAATTTCCCCTGCTGTTCCAATTGATGAATCGGTACAAGAAGATTATATTGTTTGTTTAGAAGACGGCAAAAAACTTCAAATGCTTAAAAGGCATCTGCAGTCTGTATATGGACTTACTTTACAACAATATAAAGACCGCTGGGGATTGTCAAATGATTATCCCGTTGTCGCCCCAAGTTATGCCCGTCGTCGCAGCGCAATTGCGAAAAACACAGGACTTGGCAAAACAGGTCGTAGACGACGAATACAAATGATTAAAATCGCCTAAAAGTTTTACACGTAATGTACCTAGATTATATTTTGTCCCTTATGTTTGTTCGTAAGGGATTTTTTATAAGACTTGATAATGCCTTCTCTAGTTTTTAGTTCTTAATAAGTTTATAATCCGATAGAATTCATTAAAATGAAAGTATGTGAGAATGCGCCTTAATGACCTCCTTCAAGCAGCTAATTTAATTCAAATACCGCTCACACACCCCGTTGGCAATCAATTTGTCCAAGCAATTAAAACAGACTCACGCACCATTGAACCATTTGATGTGTTTGTATCCATTCCGTGCCCTACAGCGATTGACTATATAGAAACAGCACTTGATAAAGGATGCCGTGTTTTTGTTGTTGAATCAGAACTTGCCGATCATCCCTTGTTCCAAGAATATGGCGTACTCGTTGTAACACATGCAAATCCCCGCTTAGCTCTTACGCAATTAGCCGCAGCTTTTTATCATGGCGCCCCATCAACATGCGTGGCGGTAACAGGAACAAATGGCAAAACATCAACCGTGCATTATGTAAGACAATTTTGGGAACATGCACACAGATTATGCGCAAGTGTCGGCACATTAGGTTTAACACTCAATCATTTCTATACACACGGCAAGGAAGCAGATCATAATATATCTCATACAGATCCAACAGCCCCTTACGCATCCCTATTAAATGGCGCATCACTAACAACCTTAGATTCACTTCGCCTTCATCAACTCATGCAAGAACTACGTAAAAATGACATTGACTATTTAGCATTTGAAGCTTCAAGCCATGGTCTTGATCAATACCGCATACATGGCGTTTCATTAAAAGCTGCTGCTTTTACAAATCTCACACAAGACCATATGGACTATCATCAAACGATGCAGGACTATTTTAAGGCAAAAACACGATTATTTACAGAAGTTTTACCTGAAGGAGCAATTGCTATCATCAACGATGACACGCCGTATTCAAAACAATTGTACGATATATGTCATATGCGCAATCAAATTATTTGGCGTTTTTCCAGACAACCAAATAGTAGCGCTGAATTACTGGCAATGAATTGCCGCGTAGATGGTCAATCTCAAATCATAGATCTTACGATTCATGGAAAATATTTTTCTGATATTCGCCTTAATGTTACAGGGGATTTTCAAATTGAAAATGTACTAGCCGCCTTAGGATTAGCACTTGCATCAGGACTTTCAATAGAAGAATGTTTGTCAACATTTCCGTTACTGCACCCTGCAAACGGTCGCTTAGAACATGTTGCAACCTATAATAACGCACATTTTTATGTCGACTATGCACATACCCCTGACGCCCTTGAAAAGGCAATTATCAATCTACGTCCATTCGTTACATCACGCTTATGGGTTGTGTTTGGATGTGGCGGCAATCGTGATACAACCAAACGTCCTTTAATGGGCAAAATTGCAGCAACACACGCTGATGTTTGCATTATCACAGATGATAATCCTCGATTTGAAGAGCCAGAACTTATTCGGCGAAGCATTTTAGAGGCATGCCCTGATGGCATTGAAATTCCCAATCGACGTGACGCAATTGCTTATGCTATTCATAAGGCAAAACCTGGCGATGTCGTTCTTATTGCAGGGAAAGGACATGAACGCGGACAAACTATTGGCAATACAACCTTTCCATTTGATGACCATGAAGAAATCTTAAAAGCAGTCACATTATAATTTGAAAGCAGCATATATGAATTCTCCTCGTTGGTATTTAAATGAATTAGCACAGGCGATTAATGTGCCTCCTTCTGCTGCAGATCAACCAATTCATGGCATCTCAATTGATACACGCACATTGCAACCAGGGGATTTATATATCGCCATTAAAGGCGATGCACACGATGGTCATGCGTTTATAGCTGACGCCTTTGCCAAAGGCGCAGCAGCTGTTCTTGTTAATGATCATTTTGATGCGCATACAATTAATGGTGTTTGCCTTAACGTGCCTGATACATTAATTGCGTTACAGCAATTAGGGACATTTATTCGAAAACAATCCCCTGCACGTATTATTGCTGTCACAGGAAGTGCAGGCAAAACAACAACGAAAGAGATGCTAAAACATATTTTAGAAACCTTTGGCAGAACTGTCGTCTCCAAAGCGAGTTTTAATAATCATTGGGGGGTTCCGCTCAGTTTAATCGACCTCATGCCTGATACAGATTTTGGGGTGTTCGAAGTAGGAATGAATCATGCGGGTGAAATTGCCCCTTTATCGAAAATGATAGCACCGCATATCGCCATTATTACAACAATTGCAGAAGCACACATTGGTTATTTAGGATCTATTGAAGCGATTGCCACCGAAAAAAGTATGATTTTTGACGGGTTAACTGGTGAGGATAACTATACAGATGGGATTGCTATTTTAAATGCAGACATGCATTGTGTGAATCTTATCAAGGCTCGTGCGGCGCCGTATCAGCACATTATGTGTAGCATAAAAGAATCATCAGATGTGTATTTAATAAATACTGAATGTCGTTCAGGCTTAAACCATGTAACTGCCTGTATTTTTGGAACAATAATTACCTACACCTTATCAATGGTTGGCATACATTATGTACAAAACACTTTATTAGCCTTAGCTGCCTGCCATGCATTGGGTATCGATTTGGCAAAGGCAGCCCAAACACTATCAACCTTTACATTACCAAATGGACGCGGCGCAACGCATCATCTTGCGTTATCAAAAGCGGTATCTATTCAATTAATCGATGATGCTTACAATGCCAATCCTGCCTCAATGAAGGCGGGACTGATGACGTTAGCAGAAATGCAAAACAGAAGGCGCATTGCGGTATTAGGTGAAATGTTGGAGCTCGGTGATGCATCCCCTGCCTATCATCGCGCAATTTCTGACGTGATCGAGGTCGCAGGTATTGACCTTGTCTTTTGCGCAGGCGATCACATGCGTCATCTATTTGATGCATTGCCATCGCATAAACAAGGGGCATTTGCACATGCCGCAAAAGATTTAATTCCTATTTTAGACGCAACCATCATGCACGATGACATCATCTATGTAAAAGGGTCAAAAGGAAGTAAAGTCAGTTTAATTGTTGATCACCTTATAGGCAATCAGCAACATTCATAATATTTTTAATTAAACATCCCTTAACCGTTCTTTAAGTCTTCTATGTCATCCTATTTATGTGGAATTGTTGGCGATTACTGCACATCATTCAACAATCTCAGTTCGGGATTCGATATGAAGAACACGTAACCTGTAGGATTCGGCCATGGAAGAGCAACTCACAATTTGTCAGCGCGCTGAACGCTTTGCGATCATGAAAGATAAGTTGCCCACGGAAACAGCAGCACGATTAATTGAATTTTTCATTCAACGTATGAAGGCACCCGAAACAGATTCAAAAGAAAGAAGAGACCTTTTTAATATCCTCAAAAACCACCTCGATACAAAATATGTCGCCTTATCTGCCACTGGTTTTATTCACGATATTGGGAAACCTCAACTTGATGTAAATGAAAAAATTGCGTTATTCGGCCTCATTAAAACATACCTACCTGCACAATTATTGCCAAACGCAGCCCTTGGATTTGTCAATGAAATTGCAAGCGATCGTTATTCAATCCCTAAACGATGCGACATTTATAATATTGTCAAAGATTATCTAACAACAGAGGCCCATATAAAAATTCATGAAGGGATTTTAATTGAAATTAGCAAGAATGATGGTGATTTAACGGAGCATCGCACCCTATTTCTATTAATTAAAAATCAATTACCACCTGATAAGCTTTCCTTATTTATAGGAGTCTTTTCCAAAAAAATAAAAATGGCGCATATCAGTGCATTTGAACGACGTGAACTTTTCGCCCTTGTTAAGGAATACCTTTCACCTGAACAAATCACGGAAATTGTTGATGGCTTCCTATATGACATCTCTGGCTTGGAACGCACCGCTCATGATCGCAAAGAAGCATTTGTGATTGTTAAAGACTACCTCGACGCTGATAAATTAAAAAAAGCGGCTATTTATCTTGTAAATGATTTCACCAGCCCAGATCTGATGCCAGCACAACGCATGACATTTTATCATTTAATTAAAGATTATCTTGCAGGCGAACATCTTTACACCGTTATCGATTCATTTCTGCACGATTTATCGAATATTGATTTATCTCAAAAAGAATCCGCTGCCATTTTTGGATTTGTAAAGAATCTTTTGCCACCTGATCGATTACATCGTTCAATCGCACAATTCATACAAAATGTTACGTCTCCTGTGACTGATATTACGCTTTGCATTTCAGCATTAAAACTTATGAAGGAAAACTTATCATCAACGCAACTCAAACAAATTGCACAATCAGCCATTGAGAAAATGCAAATTCGCAGCGTTTCGCATGAAACACGTATGATTACGTATGAATTAATAAAACCTTATTTAAGTGGCAGTCAAAATGATGCCGCATGCAATACCTTTGTTTTTGACGTTATGAACCCTAAGATTAACATTGTCCAACGTGCCGATCTTTTCCAAATGATCAAGAAACGCATTACACGTGAAGCAAAAAATTCCGCCATCAAAATGTTCATTAATGGCTTGGAGCAATCCAATATACCAACACATGTTCGTGCAAAGGCGTTTGATATTTTAAAAGCGGATCTTCCTAAGAAATAAAAGTCTCCCTCCATTTTACATAAGAATGGACTTATTTACGTTAAATATTTGTTAGCTTTTAGCTGTCACACTTATACGTGAAGGCGACTAAAATATCATTATTTTTTCGCAAATTCATGTGAAATATGTACTAAACTTATAGTCAAAAGGGATTTCACATATGTGCGCGCCCCAGAAACAGGAGAGCTATTTTGCCATCAGATAATAACACGACACAACACCTTGAATTTTCAGATAATCACTTGCTATCAGCGCTGGTAGGACCAGAAGATCGGCATCTTTCACGTATTGAGCAGCTGCTTAATGTACGCATTGCCTTGCGTGGTAATCGCGTTGCAATCACAGGTGATGACATACAAACGGGGCACGCTAAAACAGCCCTCCAGCATCTGTATAATAAGCTCGAAAAACAACAACTCGTTGATTCAGCCGAAGTTGACTCAGCCATCCATCTTGCTTCACGTGCGATGACAATCAATGGGGAACAAAAGTCACCTAATCCCGCGGATTATAATGGTGTATCCATTCAAACAAAACGCCGCATTATATTCCCCCGTACACTGCGACAAAGCAGCTATATGCAAGCCATGCAAAAACACGACATGGTCTTTGGTATTGGTCCCGCAGGTACGGGCAAAACATATTTAGCCGTTGCAGCAGGCGTATCATTACTCCTAAGTGGTAAAATTGATCGAATCATTTTATCAAGACCCGCTGTTGAAGCAGGAGAACACTTAGGCTTTCTACCAGGTGATATGCGTGAAAAAGTAGATCCTTACCTTCGCCCTCTTTACGACGCATTGAATGATATGTTACCTGCTGATCAGGTCGCGAAACGCATTGCAACAGGTGAAATTGAAATCGCACCGCTCGCCTTTATGCGCGGACGAACCCTGACAAATGCCTTTGTTATTTTGGACGAAGCACAAAATACGACCCCTATGCAGATGAAAATGTTCCTCACACGCCTTGGAAATAACGCACGAATGGTAATAAATGGCGATTTAACGCAAATAGATCTTCCCAGAGGCACCTCATCTGGGTTACAAGAGGCTATGCGTATTTTAAATGGTATTGATGATATTAATTTTACAATTTTCAATGAAGAAGATGTTGTAAGACATCCGCTCGTTTCGAAAATCGTAAAGGCGTATGATCAAGATACAAGTAATAATGGATAGTGATAGTATACACGGTTTAGTTAGAATTGAATGCGATTTAAACGATGATGAATGGCTGAACACACCATCTACTATTGATTGGCATGTTCTTGCACTCAAAACATTAACGCATACAAAATGGAACAGACGCTGCGTCATTAGCGTCTTGTTCACAAATGATGCCCACGTTCAGGAATTAAATTTAACGTATCGTCACAAAGACAAACCAACAAATGTTTTGTCATTTCCTGCATATGATGATGACCTTTTGCGCATCTTGCCATTATCAGAGGAAATCCCCCTCGGTGATATCGTTTTTGCTTTTGAGACGATTCAACACGAAGCACTTACCCAAAATAAACTTTTTAATCACCATTTAACGCATCTTTTCGTGCATGGTCTATTGCACCTTCTTGGATATGATCATGAAACAGACGATGAAGCGACACAAATGGAACGTTTAGAAATCGAAATTTTAGCCCATTTTTCAATCCCTAATCCCTACGAGGTTAATGAATAATATATGAATGATGTTTTTGAACGTTGTGCGAAAGCACCCTCATTCTCAACCATGCTGAAACGTTTTTGGCGCTATTGCCGCAAGGGTGAATCCGATCCAAGTCTTCGTGAAACAATTGAAGAATTGATCGAAGAATCAAATGAGGATAATCCATCCATCGAATCAGATGAACGATTACTACTTGGCAATGTGTTGAACTTACGTGACTTAACGGCGCACGATATTATGACGCCCCGCGCTGATATGATTGCCGTTTCTGATACAATTACCGAAGATGAACTGATTGATCAATTTGTCAAAACAGGCATTTCATGGCTTGTTGTCTACAAAGAAAATTTGGATCATGTGATAGGGATTGTGCATACAAAAGATGTATTGGCATGGATGCATGGTAAAAAGCCATTTATGCTCAAAGCGCTCCTCAAAGACGTGATGTTTATATCACCTGCAATGCGAACGCTTGATTTATTACTTACAATGCGCAAAAGCAGCTTACGCGTCGCCATTGTTGTTGATGAATATGGCGGCGTTGATGGTATTGTAACGTTTTCACAATTAATCGAAGAAATTATTGGCGATATTGAAGACAACAACGTGCAATCACCAGCACCACAACTTAACTGGCGATCAGATGGTTCTGTTTTAGCCGACGGTCGGTGTACATTCTGGGAACTGGATGAATTGGTTGGTCGTCCATTACACTTAATTGATGAAGATGAAGACATTGAAACTTTAAGTGGTCTTGCTGCCTTTTTAGCAGGACGTGTGCCGAGTCGGGGCGAACTGATTACCCACCCAAATGGTATGAAATTTGAAATATTGGATGCAGATCCGCGATGTGTCAAACGATTATGTATTTATAATATTCCAAATGAATCAATTCACACAATCAAAAAAACGTAAGAATCAATTCGTTACCGTCATCACGAGCTGCCATTGGCGGCGTGGTGATCCAGCGGCTGTTTTGTCTGATTAGCAACCGTTATTGCGGAAATGCTCATTTTCTGGATAGCCACACCTGCTACGCAGGTTTGCTATAACGACGGATGTAAAGTTTTCTTCATATTTGATCCCCAATTGGGGTTTAAAGCCCCCTACACAAATAGGAGGCTTTTTTGACATTCCACAATAAAGCAATTAATGCTTATCTGATGATACTGGTGCACTTGCCGTAGCTGACGACGTTGCTCTAGACGATGATACTGGCGCCTCTACTGGCGCAAGCGTACGCGGAACACAAACCGTTGTGCTTCCCTCTTCACCTCCATCAATATTTTTTAATGGTGCCAAATATTTCTTACCACCAAATGAATACGTACCATCATAGGATGATTCAAAAAAGCTATTAACAACTCTCAAACTCTCCGTATCCGTTGCAGGAATTTTACCATTAAGTGTTTCGGGTGTGCCATCTTTTGATTTATCCGTATGACGACGCATAAAATCACCATTTGCTAGTTTTGTCACACAAATAATAGCCTCACCTTTTGCGGCCTCGTAAGAAACCAACATGGCAGCATCGACTGCGGCTGAACCTTGCTTGCCTTCAATTGCTTTTTCTAATTTATGCTCTAATGTTTCCGTTGCTGCACTTACATACGATGCACTTGCAGCAAACAAAGCAACAGTTGCAAAAAGAATTGCCTTTTTCATAATCAATAAACTCCATAATATATGAAATGACGTGTCTATTAACGTCATTTCACGTGTTGATGATCTTAGAGTAACACTGTGTCAAAAGAAATTAAAACAATTTTAATTAAAATAAATGTATTACTTGTCCTTTTTTTCAAACATAGCTCTACGTTGTGCCATTGAAAGCCCACTGTTTTGTACAACTTGTCTATATTCATCAGCAGCCGTTGGCGCACCAACACTAGAAGCGGCACCACCACCTGCTGCGGCATTTTCAACGAGTCGTTGGTGTGTGCCCTTTAATTCACGAACTGTTGTTTTACGCACAACATCAACACCATCGCGCTCATATCGTCCTGCCACTTTTGAACGTGCGTCCCTCAATGACGCACGGTGCGCTGCCTGCGCATCAAGAACGGATTGACGCAAATAATCATCATTTATTGAATCCGCATCAACATCCAAAATATTCCCTTCTTGCACAATACGATCAATATCACCAGGATTGCGTATAACATACCCACGTGCATCAGCCACATATGTTGGTAATGGCGCCCTTCGTTGTTCATTTTGCAAACGTTCACGTTCCATAGCCTGCATTTGATTAAATAATTCACGAACCGCTGCACGTGCGCCAGGTGCTAGATTGGCATTCAACAACTGACCTTCATCTAACAAGCGGAAAACATCATCCTCAGTATGTACCAGTGATCTACGTTCAGCACGTTCCATCGTATGCCCATCTGGCATTATACATCCCATCGTCGCTGTTAACAATAATGCACGCAATAAAATACTATTCATACAGACATCCATTTCCATTTAAATTACATATCTATATTAATAATACATATAAATTAATATTTAGTTAACTTAATTCTATATTATCAGATCGATCCAATAAAAACCCACCGACCTGCGTATCCCATAATGTTTTGTATAAACCTTGGCGTGCAAGCAATTCATCATGCGTACCATCTTCAACAATTTTCCCCTTATCAAACACGAGAATACGATCCATATACAAAAGGGTCGACAAACGATGGGCAATCACAATCGTGGTTTTACCATCCATTAGTTGCCACAGACTTTCTTGAATATGCCCTTCTGTGATGGAATCCAGCTGCGATGTCGCTTCATCAAGAATTAAAATCGGTGCATTTTTTAAAATTGCCCGTGCGATCGCAATACGTTGCCGTTGACCACCTGATAGCTTAACACCTCTCTCACCAACGAGTGACTGATACCCTTGCGGTAATGCCACAATAAAATCGTGAGCATGTGCGCGCAATGCGGCCTCCATCACAGCATCATCTGTTGCGTTTGGGTTGCCGTAGCGAATATTATCCATCAATGTACGATGAAACAAAGACGGATCTTGGGGGATTAAACCAATATTTGCATGTAATGAATCTTGCGTAACCTCTTTAATATTCTGCTGATCAATTCGAATACACCCCGCTGCAATGTCATATAAACGAAGAATCATATGAATGAATGTCGTTTTTCCACCACCTGAATATCCTACTAAACCAACTTTCTGCCCCGCCTCAATCGTGACCGACAACGCATCAAACAAAGAGTCCGTATCTTTGTAATGAAATGAAACGGCATCAAACGTAATTTTCCCTTTCGTAATCTGCAGATCCACAGCATTAGCTGCATCTTCAATCTCAATAGGTGTTAATGCAATACGAAGACCAGCTATCACATTACCCGTATATTCAGAAAATCTTAATATATCGTTTGATATCGTCCATAACATTTCAATAATCGATATGTTCAATGTCAAAAGAAGCGCAAAATCACCTGTCGTCACAGTACCTTTCTTAAAGCCAACCGTTAAAAAATAAAAGACAACAGCCTGATAAATAACAAATGATACCCCCTGAAAGGTAAACATATAAAGAAACCACCAATCACACGTTTGATCAGTAAGGACGTAGGCATCAAGATACGCCTTAAGCGTTTTTGATTCGTCTCTTTTTGCAGCAAACAAACGAACACTCATCATATTCGTTAAAATATCAACAATCCGACCAATAATCGTTGATCGTACAATCGCAACATTTTCTGACAAATGCTGCGCCTTTCGCATAAACAACTGTGTACCAATAATAAACACACTAAGCCACGCAGCCAGCACAAGGGCAAAAGTACCACTAATCGTCCAAACAGTGAAGATAGCAATTATGAGCGCCAAAAACCGTGAAAAAAAATGATCAATCAATAACTTTTGAAATTCAGGAAGGCTATTCATAACATCATTTATTTTATTGGCAAGATTGCCCGCAAAATGATTCTGAAAAAAGGTTTGTGACCGATCCATCATACGTTTCATAAGCGTGTCGCCAATATGACGCTTAAGATTCGGACGGAGCGTTAACCAAATAAAATCATAAAATCGAAAAATAAAAGTAATCAATAATGACATACTAAGGTAAAAAGCAAACAGCACAAACAATTCATGAATAGCCGTTTCTGGTGTTAACGTTGGTATTTTATCAAAAATAATTTTTAAAATATAAGGACGAAGACTAAGATCAATTGCCCACACAAAGGCGACAATAAACTGCCCTGCGATCAATACTTTAAAAGGACGAAACGCATTTAAAATAAAAGAAATTATACGTTTATCGTTCATATTATGTCTTTCAAATGATCATGACGATTTATCTTTTTACATCATGCCATAATCATCTGTTATCAAGTCATAGCTCCTTGGATTAAACAACTGATAATGCCACCACTCATGGCGATAAAAATCAAAACCAGCGGTCATCATGATCCCAAGCAAGGTATAACGATTTGCTTCAACAGCAGCACGCCTTTCCACTGAAAATGTGGATAGATCTGCCCCATGATGCGAGGTTTTTGTTAGATCATCAAAAGGCGTTCCCATATCTAATTCAGCGCCAGAAGCATCCACAAGCGTAAGATCAACAGCAACGGCACGTGTATGTGTTGACCCTTTGCTGGGTGGCATAATATACATTTCATTGGGGCAAAAATCCCATAAGGCTTGCTGCGCTGCCTGCGGACGAAACACGTCAAAAATTTTAAGCGTCAAATTCTGACGTGCAGCCAACACGATTGCTTTCTCTAAACACACCAATGCATCAGGATGTATCAAACATTTAGCCTGTTTATAAACAACTTTACCTGTAAAATTACCCGATGTCGCATAGACAATGTCCAGTAAAACTGGATGAGTTTTTTCGGTGATTTGAATCAGCATCCTATATCTTCTGCCATTAACACATTTCCATAAAATGAATATACCCCTTATCGGTCATTTTGCAAAAGAGTATGTCATATCCCACCGACATTATCATTCAAAACACCCCACGATTTAGGCATTTTCACATTCCACCCCACAAGGAGACTTGAAAAAAAGCAAAGTTATCCATATTATAAGATACTATACGATCATAAATATTGCCGAGAAATAACATTAATGCTCAACTTTATTAAGCTTTTCAAAAGTTTACCCATTCAACTCACTTTATGTCTTTTGATCGGGCTTTGTTTTGGCAATACACTATCCTTAGATATGGCAAATGGCATTTACACCGTTAGTTGTTTTATTAAAGATCTATTAATGTATGTGCTACCGTTTGTAATCTTCACTTACCTATGGGCAGCGATTGTCTCCTTTGGCAATCGTGGTATTGCCCTTATTATCGCAACGTTATGTCTTATTATTGTTGCAAACGCAACGTCTGTACTAACCTCATACGGGTTAAGTATTCTTATCTTACCAAACATTATTGACGGAGCAGCCCCCCACATCACACACAATGCGATTGAAACAGTTGTCAGCTTGTGGACAATCCCCAATTGGCAATATATTAAACCCTTGCATGGATTATTTGCGGGCATTAGTATTGGCATTATCAGCCTTATAAGTCGCAATTCTCAATTAATAAAGGTCAGCCTACGTTTACGTCAGACAGCAACACTTATTTTGCAAAAAGGGTTCATACCGTTTCTCCCTCTCTACGTATTAGGATTTGTTATTAAACTATCACGCGATGGTCAATTGGGATACCTCATGCACAGTTACGCCCACACATTTGTGTTTATCTGCGGCTTAATTATGGCATATCTTCTTTTTTGGTATGCTATTGGTTCTTGCTTTAACGTAAAAAAAACAATTCAATCCATCAAGGAAATGATCCCAGCGGGCATTACAGGTTTTATGACCATGTCAAGTTCAGCAACTATGCCAATCACACTTGCTGCCACAGAGAAAAACCTAAACGACCGCCCATTTGCTAATTTTATTATCCCAATTGCAACCAATTGGCATCTTGTCGGTGATGGCATTAGCCTTACCGTTACAGCTCTTTCATTGCTCTTAATGTTTGGACAACCACTGCCAACTCTATCGGCTTTCCTGATTTACACAGCCTATTATTGCCTAGCAAAATTCTCAACAGCGGGCGTCCCAGGCGCAGGCGTCATTGTGATTTTACCTGTTGCACGCGATTATTTAGGGCTAGATGAAACATCAACAGCATTACTATCAACAATTTATATTCTAAAAGACCCCATTTTAACATCGTCGAATATCTTTGGAAATGGCGCCTTTGCCATGGTAACACACCGACTGTTAAAACCATGGGTTTCTAAGGGAGAAAATACATCACAAACATCGCACAATACATCACCACTTTCATCGCCCCTGGAGGCACCCCATTCTGCCTGATTTTGTGGACGTCTTATTTTTTATTTTGCATTCCACGATAATACGATACACACATATACAACACGCCAATAAATACATCCTATACATATCATAAAGAAAAGATTCACAATGACATTCTCACTTAGCATTTTAAAGAAACTGCCTGTCCAACTCGTCCTATGCTTATTGATTGGACTCTCTTTTGGAAATGCAATTTCACTTAATAGTGCAAATATCCTTTATACGATTAGTTGTTTCATTAAAGATATACTGATGTATGCTCTGCCATTCATTATTTTCACCTATCTATGGGCAGCCATTATCTCATTTGGCAATCGTGGAAAAATTTTAATTGGCATTACTGTATGTCTGCTTATCCTGGCCAATGCATGCGCCCTACTAACAGCCTATGGACTTGGATCACTTATCCTACCAACTATTATCAAGGGCTCCATTCCCCACATTACCTATGACGCAACGGTTCATGTAACCAGCCTATGGAATATTCCTGATTGGCAATTTATAAAACCGCCTCATGGCATGATATCTGGGATTCTTCTTGGTTTCATAACACTTGCCACCCAATCCCCGTGGCTTACAAAAAACAGCCAAACATGCCGAATATTTGCAACAAATTGCCTAAAAAAAGGATTTATCCCTGTTCTTCCTCTTTATGTTTTAGGATTTGTCATTAAGCTTTCTCGTGATGGACAACTTACAAATCTAATGCATGGGTATGCGAACGCATTTATTTTTATATGTATTCTCATGACGGTATATATTACTTTTTGGTACTTTGTAGGCAATGCCTTTAATATCAAAAACACAATCGCTTCCATACGTGAAATGCTACCTGCAGGCATTACAGGCTTTACAACAATGTCCAGTTCAGCCAGCATGCCTGTTACCCTAGCTGCAACAGAAAAAAATATTAATGATCGCCCGTTTGCCAATTTTATTGTCCCAGCCAGCGTGAATCCCCACATGGTAGGGGATGGTCTTTGTATTACCGTTACGGCACTTGCCCTTTTATTAATGGCGGGAAAGTCCATCCCCCCCCTTTCAATTTTCCTGATTTATACGGTTAATTACTGCCTTGTAAAATTTTCAGCGGCTGGTGTACCTGGTGGTGGGGTGATTGTTATTTTGCCCGTGGTGCGTGATTATTTAGGACTTGATGAAGCGTCAACAGCGCTCCTCCAGACTATTTATTTACTACAAGACCCTATTATGTCATCAGCGAATGTAATGGGAAATGGCGCCTTTGCAATAGTGACGCATCGCCTATTAAAACCGTGGCTTGGAAAACATGATGAACCAGAAAATGAATGCGTCAATCAAATTGATCATGTCAAAAAAGAAATTGTTGGGTAAATAATAAGATATACCCCTTTCAGATCATTTTTCGAAAATTTAGGTCAAAAACAAGAAAAAATGACGCGAATAGCCCTCTATTTAAGAAATTTTTTAGCCGTTAATGATCTAAAATTCAAAGGATAAAATTCGTAAAATGATTTGGAATGGGTATATTATTTAAAAATCCTATATCTATCGTCATGGCGAACCAACGTAAGATGGTATGGCCATCCAGAAAAACAGTCTTTTGATGAAAAACAACCGCTAGAATCACCACAAAAGTATTTGGCTTTCTTGTGATATAACGGCTGTGAAGCTGTAGCGTTTTTGTTATCTGATTTTAAATTGGAATTTTTAATTTATTTGGCTAATTCTCAAGGTATTCTTGCCACTCAAGCCCCTATCGCTGCAACAGCAAGCGATCATCATCCATGTTTTTACCAAATTGCGCGAGCAAATCGGCAACCGTCAATGTCGCGCGTTCATCGCCTGACACATCAAAGATCACATGTCCTTCATGCAACATAACCGTGCGTGTACCAACATCAAGAGCTTGCTGTAAACTATGTGTCACCATTAAGGCGGTCAATTTATGCTCAGCTATCATTTGCTGACTAAGTTCCATTACAAATGCAGCCGTTTTTGGATCCAGTGCAGAAGTGTGTTCATCCAACAATAAAATCTTAAGCGGGCTAAGTGTTGCCATCAACAAACTAATTGCCTGACGTTGCCCACCTGACAAAGCTGCCATTGGTGTATCAAGTCTATTTTCAAGCCCTAAGTTTAATCCAGCAATTAATTCACGAAAAGACTCACGACGTGCACGCGAAAGCGCCTTCTTAAAGCCACGTCCATGCCCACGCGCCTGTGCTAACGCCATATTTTCAGCAACGGTCAAATCACCACAGGTGCCAGCGAGAGGATCTTGGAACACACGTGCAACGGCATTTGCCCTTTCAAAACTTGATTTCTGACTCACATTATCATCGTCAATCATAATCGTGCCTGATGTGGGCAATATCTCACCCGCAATTGCATTAAGCATTGTTGATTTACCAGCACCATTACTGCCAATAACCGTCAAGAATTCACCTTCATTAATAGACAAGGATAATCCACATAAAGCCTTACGCTCACGGATTGTGCCTGGTGAAAAAGTAACATGAATATCATCAAGTGTAATCATTCAAATCTCACGCTGTTATTTTAAAATAACGTTTTAGAACAGGAAGCTGCATAGCAACCACCATCAAAATCGCCGTAACTAAATTTAAATCAGATGACTGCAAACCAAATTCATGCGCATTTAACGCAAAAGCAATCACAATACGATAGAGGATAGAGCCAATAATACAGGCAAAAAGTGCTTGTTTAATTTTTTGCGTTGGCAATAATGTTTCACCCAAAATAACCGCCGCTAAACCAAAGACAATCGTACCAATCCCCATTGTGACATCCGCAAACCCATGCACCTGCGCAAACAATGCACCACCAACGGCCACATACCCATTCGACAGACTAAGCCCTAATTGAACCATGCGTTTATCATTAATCCCCTGAGCGCGTGCCATTTTAGGATTACACCCTGTTGCCCGAAGACCAAGACCCAATTCAGTGCGCAAAAATAACAACGCCGCCACAAAAAAGATAAAAGCAATCAGGAGGAGTGCCAACACTGACGTTGATAACGAAGGCAGCACAAGAAGCGAGAAAAATTCCGTAAAAATCGTTTGATCGCCTGATACAGACATATTGGGACGCCCGCCCATAACACGTAGGTTAATGGAATAAAGGGCAATCATCGTTAAAATACCCGACAATAAATTCAAAATAAGCAAACGCGTCGCAAGAAAAGCTGTCACAAAACCAGAAAAAGCGCCACACAACAGTGCAATCAGTGTTGCGGTTAGAGGGTGAATACCATGCATAATACACGCCGCACAAACAGCTGCACCCAATGGAAAGCTACCATCAACGGTTAAATCTGGAAATTGAAGTGTGCGAAAGGACAAATAAATTCCCATTGCAACAATACTATAAATGAGACCGACTTCACACGCCCCCATCAACTGAATAAGATTCACGGCATTTTCCTCATTTACTTTTGTGTTGATTGCTCTCAGTTTTTATATCTGTTTGCCGCACAATAACAATATCACGGGCGATTGATTCAGGAATCTTGAATCCTAATAAATCACGTGTTTTTTCATTAATATAGATCTGAAATGGGTGTTTACCCAAAATCGTATGCGACATCGTTTCTCCACGTAATATGCGCGATACAAGCTTGCCTGCCTTTTGCCCAAGCATTGCCCGATCATACCCACATGTGGCAAACGCCCCCTTTTGAACCGAACCTGTATCCCCTGTAAAAACAGGCAGTTTTACTTTATCGGCAATCTGCACAATACTATTCATCGCAGACACGGCTGTATTATCGTTTGGCACATAGATTGCGTCTACACGTCCAATCAAACTCTGTGTTGCACCAACAATTTCACTTGTTTTTCCTGCAGATGCCTGAATAACGGTTATATTCAGTGCAGCCAACGCCGTTTTAAGTTTATTGACAATACCAACAGAATTGATCTCACCCGAATTATAAATGACACCAACGGTTTTAAGATCAGGCAAGAATGTGCGCATTAAGTTAATTTGCACATCAACAGGCAGCCCATCAGATACACCTGCAATTAAGTGCTGATGATCTTTCACCTCTGTTTGCACCAGCCGAGCTTGTTTAGGATCTGTAACGGCTGTAAAGACAAGGGGTATTTTTTGACGTGCAGCAACAGACAACGCGGCTTGTGCAGATGGTGTTGAAATTGCAACCATAACTGCTGGATTTTTACTCGCCTGCATTTGGGCAATTTGCGCTGCTGTTGCAACATTACCCTGCGCATTACTATATATAATTTTAATGGTTTGACCATCAATATAACCATTTTCAGCGAGCGCACGAATAAGGGCGCGACGCTCCTCATCAAGGGATTCATGCTCTATAATCTGTGATATACACACAAGCGGCAAAGAAGATGCATCATTTTGATGTGATGAATATTTTTTAAAAAGAAAAAATGCCCCAAGAGCAAAAAGAATACTAACAATAAGAATAAGTGCTTTGAAATTGTTTTTGTTGTTCATTATGTATGTGCTTTCTTTGTTGCGTTGACGTGTAGATCGATACTTTAAATCCCCCTGCAAAGAGGCTAAATCGTGCAAATCCTTGGTCAGCCTTAAAAAAGCAATGCGCAATCATTAGAGATTATCTTTTTCACAAAAACTAAGATAATTATAGTTTATAGAAGCCCTACATTTCAAGAAAAAAATAGTGAAAGACAGTCTCTTAGAAAATGTGCAAAATAACTTACACGATTCAAACCCGCCGTCATCACAAGCTGCCACTCACAACGTGGTGATCGAGTGGCTGTCATTGCGGAAATGTTTGTTTTTCCAGATGACCACGCCCTTCGGTCTTGCCATGACAAGGAAGATGAAAAAAAATAATCGTGTTACTTATTTGTGCACAATTCCTTAATGTTTCTTCCTTGATGATGCCTTATATTTCATTTCTTCAAAAGAATCATTCATATTGTTCTGCATTTTTTTATAAAATTCACCATTTGATTGAACAATAATATTAGACAAAGCAGACGTATGATCCACTGCTTTTGAGATTGATTCCTTCAAACGGGATGCCTGATTTTTAAGCTGATCTTCCGATGGTGGTTTTTGAGACATTTCACGAATAATAGCGGTGAAATCTTCAAAAGTCTGCTTAATATACTGGGATTGCAATGTGGCAATACTTTTCATGACATCCATCGCCATTTTATTAGCGTCATTCATGGCATCTAGATTCTTACGGTGATTATTAATCAGTTCATCGCGGTCAATACCGACTTTATTTTGTGTAAACATAGTGAACATATCCTTTATTGGATCCATTGCTGGGTTGCGTGATGTTTTATTGCGCTCTGTTTGCTCGTTTTCAGCATTTTCATTTTGATTTCGTATCCTTGCCGCCATCAGCTTTAACTCCTTTTTATGAATACGAACCATTTCTGTTCGACCCATTATTGTGCGCTAAGTGTCGATTGGTAAGCGAATGTGCACACGCAGCCCCCCCATGGGTGATGTCAATAAATCAATTTGACCGCCATGCGTTAACACAGCTTCACGTGCCACACTTAACCCCAATCCAACCCCAACTTTGTCAAGGTTTCGCGCCTGATCCAAGCGATAGAATGGTTTAAAAACATGTTCACGTTCAGATTCAGGTATACCAACCCCATCATCATCTAACGTTATAATAACACTTGTTCCCAAACGCTTTATTTCAATCACAAGGTTCTTTGCGTTCTTCTCAGAGTTTACAATGAGATTCGTTAAACAACGGTTAAGAAGTGTTCTTTTTATTTTAATTTTAACATTATGATCACCTTGAACCTTAATAGGAATAAGATGATGCAGTGCAACAATATCATGAATCCATTGCACTAAGTTAACAGACATACTTTCTTCCTCTGTCGTACCCCGTGCATAGCTTAAAAATCCTTCAACCATATGATGCAGCATTGTAACGTCATCTTCGATTTGTTGCCGCTGCGCCCCTTCAGGCAACATAACAACGGATAATTTCAATCGGGTGATTGGTGTTCTTAGATCGTGCGATACACCCGCTAACATTTCAAGGCGCTCTTGCAAAAGACGTTTCAAACGATCGCGCATGCGTATAAAGGCAAAACCTGCTTTTCTGACTTCAAGGGCACCTTCAGGTTTAAAGGCAATAGGTTCATCCCCCTTACCAAATTGTGAGGCAGCTTGCGCAAGACGTGTGATTGGCCTGATTTGATTGCGCATAAAGATAGAGGCAACCCCAAATAAAATCAAAGCAGAGACCGTCGTCCAAATTAAAACAAGCGGCGTTGTGCGGCTAAAAAAACGCTTTCGTAATAAAGAAACCTGCATAACACCTTTCTTTAATTGAATATCCAGCAAAATATAATCGGGCGTTATGCGCACATAATAAGGCTCCCTCACTTTTTCATTAAGGGCAATAATAAGTGGCGTATACAGCCAACTTTCACGGTATTGCCCCGTACGATCGAGTTTTTTATCAGGATCAAATGTAAGATCAAGCGCTAAATTTTCTTTTGCAAGCGTCTTTAACTGATCGAAAGATGTCTGGCGTTGTATTGCGTTTGATTGCGCCATATCTGATTGCGTGGTGTATGAGGTTTGCGTATCAATAGTTTCATGCCATGCCAAAACAAAGGCAATATCGCCCGCAATGGTTTGAGATAACGTACGCAAAATTGTTTCTGTGTGCCTGTCAAAAAAGACATAGCCTAAAATAACTTGCACAAGAATAAGGGGGGTAAGCAAAATAATAAGACTGCGACCAAATAAGCTTTGTGGCAAAAAACGCTTAAAGGATCTGAACGGGCGAAAAGTCATGATGTTTTTAACATTCATTTAATTGATAATGCCAGTTTAAACGAATTGAGGGATAATAAATATCCCCCTTGTATTTTTTAACCCCAATTCGAGATTAGGTAACAGAAAACCCTATATGTCTCTTATCGTCATCACGAAAAAGCCGAAGGCTTTTGTGGTGATCCAGTGGCTGTTTCACTTAGAAAGATTGTTTTCTGAATAGCCACACCTGCTTCCCAGGTTCGCTATGACGGCAGATGTCGCGTTTTCTTCATGTTTAATCCCGAATTGGGGTTAAACGTAACTCTTAACGACGTATACCAAGACGCTTAATAAGATTTTGATACCCACCCAAATTTTTATTCTTTAGGTAATCGAGCAGGCGACGTCTTTGTCCAACCAACATCAATAACCCACGACGGGAATGCAAATCCTTTGCATGGCCTTTCATGTGCCCTGATAAATTTGTAATTCTCTCGCTGATGATAGCGATTTGAACTTCTGTTGATCCAGTATCGGTTGGTGTTTTGCCAAATTCTTTAACCAATTCAGCTTTACGTTCAATAGTAATCGACATCGTTTTCTCCTAAATGTAATAAACGTTTCGGCTTTAATAGACCCATCTCAATAACACCCATGGCGCAAAGTCCATACGTGCCGTGAATTTGCACAATACCATCTGTCAATTCACCATTTGAAGATTGATCGATAATGGCATAGTGTGAAACAGCCTGCCCTAGAAAAAGCCGCTTTAAATCATCTTCCCCAACCGTTACAGCCAGGATGTCGTCCAGAACAGAACTTAACGGGAAAAGACTTGTGCTATTATGCAAGATTTCCCCCGCACTTTCCAGTGAAATCGTATCAGAAATAGAAAAACATCCATCCTTTATTCGGCGAAGGTAACTCACATAACCAACACTACCGCACGCAATTGCGATATCACGTGCAAGGGCACGTACATAAGTTCCTGCACCGCATGTCACAATAAATGAAAATGTGTGACCGTCAACATGCCCCACATAATCAATTGCAGCAATATGAACATTTCGGGGAGGCAATATAAAGGACTCTCCCTTTCGTGCACGATCATACGATCGTTTGCCATTAATCTGAATTGCTGAATAATTGGGAGGGATTTGTGTGATATTACCAATGAATTGTGCCAAATTACGCTGAATCACTTCCACATCAGGAATCAGGCTAGATATTGCACAAACATCTCCTTCGGCGTCATCGGTTGTACGTGCCTCACCAAACGTAAGATGAAAGGCATATTGTTTTTCTTTAATCTGCCAATAAGGGATCAGTTTTGTCGCCTCACCAAGGGCAAAGGTCAAAACCCCAGACGCTAACGGATCCAAGGTTCCAATATGACCAATTTTTTGCGGGCGCAGCATCCGTTTAAGGGCGCTACCAACGGTCGTTGATGTCATACCCAATGGCTTATCAATGACAAGCCATCCATTGATTGTATTTTTAGGCGTTGCATTTTTAGGTGCATGTTTTTGAAACGTAGTCATTTAAGGCGATACGACCGTTACGCCGCACGCATAATCGTTTCCATTTTATTGATGGCGTCATTTTCCTCAATCGCCTCAATTGCAGCTAATTCACGCGCTAAACGATCCATGGCAGCTTGGTAAATTTGACGTTCACTATACGATTGATCCGCATCCGATTGACTACGAAATAAATCACGCACAACTTCAGCGATCGATAATGGATTTCCTGAATTGATTTTATTTTCGTATTCTTGTGCACGGCGGCTCCACATTAAACGACGTGGCTTTGATTTAACTGTCAATGTATGCAAAACACCTTCAAATTCATCTTTCGAACTAATAGGACGAAGACCTGCATTTTGCGCCTTATTAACAGGCAAACGTAACGTCATACGATCTTTATCAAAATTAATAACAAACAACTCAACTGTTTGACCAGCAATGTCATGCGATTCAACCGCTAATAACTTCCCAACACCGTGGGCAGGATAAACAACATAATCACCAACATTAAAAAGCTTATTTGTCATTCTTTTATACTCGTAAGGGTTGATAGTGCTAAATTAGATATAAACATGATTTTATAGAATTCAAGACCCTAGCCATTTGATTCTTTATTAAAATATGTTTCATACTTATTGGGGGTTTTAAGCCAATCATCTGCATCCGCAGGAACAGCGCCTTTTTGAGTGATGTTCGGCCAAATATGAGCATAGTTACGATTCAATTCAATCCATTTTTCAGCACCTGGAACTGTATCGGCAATAATTGCCTCGGCAGGACACTCAATCTCACACACACCGCAATCAATGCATTGATCAGGATCAATAACCAGCATCGTCTCGCCCTCATAAAAACAATCAACAGGACACACAGAAACACAATCTTGATATTTACAGCGGATACAGTTTTCGGTGACCACATATGTCATTGATATAATAAGCTCAAGCGATAATAATTTTAGCATATGTAGCACATTTTTATGGATTGAACAAGGGGTCTTGCGCATCCCTCGCATTCACACGCTCGGATTTAAAATATTAAGACTGTTAATAATGTCAGTGTTTCTTTTTTATTTTTCGTCAGCGAATCCATTTAACTTATTTGACATTTATCATATATAAGAATATAATTTAAATCGTACTTTAGATAATTTTATTTTAGAAAGGATTTATAAATGAATAAAATTTTGAAATTTTCATTCGTTTTTCCAATTGCCACACTTTTATGTCTGTCTGGCAATCATGCACTTGCAAGCGATGAGGAAAAACAAATACCATCGTTAGGCGCAGGCGGAATCGCCCAGCCACCAAACACAAAATCTAAGCAAAAATCTAAAACCGCGCAACTAAAAGCCACCAGCACGGTTGACGATGGAAAAGACACGCTATCAGGCGCTACAGCTGAGCCACTTGTCGATGAAAAAGACGCGCCATCAGGCGCTACGTCTGAACCACTTATCAATGTGAGTTTAACAGAAGATTCTTCTGGCACATCCGCCACTGCAACACAAAGTCAGGGGAAGGATGACACCACACCAACTTACCAATCATTTACGGATATTATTCCAGAGACATTTATCGAACAATTGGGGTTAAGCGAATCGCATGATACCACCGTTCAAATTTGTCACGTTTTAGGGATAGATGCATCAGACTTTAATGAGATTTATACAGAATACACATCACGAACAAGCAATTTATCAGAAATGATTCTATCAATATCTGTCAATCCTCGTCGATTTTTTAATCATGAATATATGGCTGACATTTATGATACACTTATGGTTAAATTTTTAAGTATTATTGATGACACGGTTTGCACCCAACGTTTAAGTGCAATAGCGAAACTATTTAGTGATAAAATAACAAATCTTACATCCACTTCACCTAAAAAGAAAACCGTGTTAAAATTTGCACAATCACTTGATGACTCATTAAGTATGGCAAATGAAAATACAATTACAGAACTTAAAACTCGTTTTAAAGAAATGCTTTGCCATATTGCCTTTACACGTACCTATATAAGAGAAGCCAATAACTCTATTGTTGCTTTAAAAGAGCAAAAACAAAGAGCAAGCAAGGACTCATTACCAAAAGCAGAGCTAATTGAAAAAAGCAGAGCAGCCATTGAAAGCGCAACAAAAGGTATCAGTGATTTTAGGCGCGATATTTTAAAAGCTGAAACCTTATTAAGAAGCCTATATTTCAAACCAACACGAACTGGAATTTCAGCTGTTTCTGTTTTGGCCAAATCACGTGCTGTGCGCATCTTCAAAGACACACGATCTGAAGCTGAAGTAATGCGAGAATTATTAACTGGCGAAACCAATTTAAGTGATTATGAAATTGTCTGCGCAGATATGGCATCAACAGATACAGAGGAAGAAAATCAAATCCGAGGGTGGAAAAAGACTTATATTGAACATATGTTAAGACCAAGCATCGCCTTAGAAGAGGCAAAATTACCCAAAGAAGGTCGTATTGTTTATCACGTTACTGCGCCAAAAGCAGAAGCAAAAGAGCCTGCAAAAGCGGCAATAGACACAGAAACTAGCGATGGTGACATTAAAAGTGATGGTTCAAAAGCATTAGATACAACAAGCAGTACGGCTGCATCAACAGTTATTGCAGCAACTAGGGATAATTCAGAGGTATAAATAACCAATCCAGAGTTACCTCTTTTTCTGTCAATGATGTGCCCGAAAGGGTGTGGTTATTGACCATCTTGATTCCATATTTCCCGCGGGCACCGATCCGCGGGTATTGTATCCCCTCCTCTC
>CANKZX010000017.1 GCA_947488275.1 Alphaproteobacteria bacterium
TAGTTTATTTGCCAATACACCACTTGCCCATAGTGGTGCAGCAACAGGTTTAGAACGTGATATCTTATTGCGTCATGCGTCTAATATAGAGCCAAGACTTTTGCAACGTATGCTGGATGGTCCTTTTGAACCTGCACGAACAGCAGGAAATGGTGATCAACGTGATAATTTGATAAAAGCTGCAGCCATTCTTGATGCGGCAGGATATAAGACACGCAATGGTCAATGTTATGCACCTGATGGTACGCCTGTTGTCTTAACTCTGATGTTAAAAGATGAAAAACTTGAGAAGATAGGTCTCATGCTACGCCAAAGTTTACAAAAGCTTGGCATTACATTGAACATTCGAAAGTTAGATGCGAATAGCTACGAAAATCGTGTTGTTGAATCTGATTTTGATATGATTATTCATACATGGTCAAATTCAGCGGCTCCAGGTATTGAGCAGGCCTATTATTTTGGCGTGAAGACAGCTGACATGAAAGGAAGCAGTAATTATATCGGGCTGAAAGATCCTGTTGCGGAAGAGCTTGCTAAAGAAGTTGTCCGTGCAGAAGATCTTGATGGTTTAAAAGCGGCCGTGAGTGCTATGGATCGTTATGTCATGCATTTATGTTTGCAAATTCCATTAAGTTATGACAATTCGTTGCGTTTTGCGTATTGGAAAGATGCACTTGCCATACCAGAGGTCAAACCTGAATATGATGTGAATGTGATGAATCGCGGCTGGGATCCAAAATTACCACCTGTTAGCATAAGCCCAGCAACGCCTATCATTGCTGAGGCAACGATGGTATCAGATACGGATTCGAATTAACATTCGTTTCATTTCAGAAAAATAGTTACGTTTCTAAGCCCCGCGGATCAGTGTTTGCGGTGCTTAATATATTAAACTATACTCAGCACCGATGATTTTTAGCCATTCTGCCGTCATAGCGAATCTGCAAAGCAGGTGTGGCTATTGAAAAACAAACATTTTCGACGTAACAGGCATTTCTGACGTAACAGGCATTTCTGACGCAACAGCCTTGGATCACCACAAAAGCCTTCGGCTTTTTCGTGATGACTTTTCGTGATGACGAGGGGTGATAAAATTATCTTCTACTGAAAATCATCGACGTTGGTTATATCTACGTTTTATTATACACATATAACGTGACGCTGGTTAAAGCCCAGCCAAATCCTTCATAATCTGAAGTGCACCTCGCCGGCGCTGTTCTGGCGCACCAAAGTCACGACTAAAAAATAATTTCTGGTCAGGACGAATCTTAATCGCACCCGCTTTTGCAACATCCACACGCTGTAAATACTGAAACAATTTGGGAGGCGATTTGCATTGATTATTACGAAACGTAATCAAAAGTCCCTTTGGTCCTGCATCAATTTTTTCAACGTCGGCTGCACGGCATAGTGCTTTCAATTCCACCACATCCAATAAATTGCGAAGCTCCATAGGTAGTGCACCAAAACGATCAATCATTTCTGCTGCGAATGCATCAATGTCAGCCCGTGACGCTAAATTTGACACTCGCCTATACAAATTCAAACGAAGCCCCAAATCAGAAACGTACCGTTCAGGTATTAAGACAGGCACGCCAAGATTAATTTGTGGTGTCCATTCATGTACATCCACCGCATCATCGTGATTTGCATTTTTTGCTTGTGCCATCATAATCGCCTCATGAAGAAGCGTTTGATACAGTTCAACTCCCACTTCACGAATATGTCCCGATTGTTCTTCACCCACAATATTTCCTGCACCACGGATATCAAGATCATGACTCGCGAGTGTAAAGCCAGCCCCCAACGTATCAAGGCTTTGTAAAACATGCAGCCGCTTCGTTGCATTCACAGACAACGTTTGCGTTGGCAAATAAGTCAAATAGGCATAACCTTGCGTTTTTGAACGCCCCACACGTCCCCTTAATTGATATAATTGAGAAAGTCCAAATAAATCACAACGATGAATAATAAGCGTATTGGCAGATGGCACATCAATACCTGATTCAACAATATTTGTACTAATCAAAACATCAAACTGATGATCATAAAAAGCAGTCATCACATCCTCAAGTTCAACAGGTGACAACTGCCCATGGGCAACCGCAAACTTAACCTCAGGAATAAGTGTTTGTAATTCTTCCTTTAAATCAGCCAAATCTTCTAGGCGTGGTGTCACATAAAACACCTGCCCACCACGATTAAATTCGCGCATAATGGCTTCACGAATCACCATTCCATCTTTTGGCATCACAAACGTACGCACCGCAAGGCGATCAATCGGCGGCGTTGTAATTAAACTTAAATCACGTACCCCTGATAATGACAGCTGCAATGTTCGTGGAATGGGGGTTGCTGTTAATGTTAAAACATGCACATCGGCACGCAATTGTTTTAATTTTTCTTTTTGTTTAACACCAAAATGCTGTTCTTCATCAACGATAACCAATCCTAAATCGCCAAATTTCGTCTTATCACTTAAAATAGCATGTGTCGCCACAATAATATCAATACGTCCAGCTGCCAAATCATCATGCACCAACTTCGCATCACTTGCTTTCACAAGACGTGATAATTGCGCAATCCGAAAGGGGAAACCTTGAAAGCGCTTTTGAAAAGTTGAAAAATGCTGCCGCGCTAACAATGTTGTTGGCACAATCACCGCAACCTGTTTGCCATTCATCACTGCAATAAAGGCTGCCCGAAGGGCTACTTCTGTTTTACCAAAACCAACATCGCCACAAATCAACCGATCCATTGGCTTACCGCTTGCAAAATCATCAAGCACATCTTCAATTGCCTTTAATTGATCATCCGTTTCAACATATGGAAAACGGGCGCAAAAATCATCAAAATCACGACTAGTACGTTCCAAACAAACAGCTTTATGAAGACTTCGTTCTGCCGCTAGCTGAATCAGGTAATCGGCAATAATTTGGATCCGTTTTTTAACACGTGCTTTTTTATTAAGCCAAAGCGATGATCCCAAACGATCAAGACTTGCTAATGAATCCGCGTCTCCATAACGCGTAATCAATTCAATATTTTCAACAGGAAGAAATAATTTATCCCCGCCTTCATACGTTAATGTCAAACAATCATGCGCGCAATTATCAACCGTTACCGTTTCAAGCCCCAAATAACGTCCTATTCCGTGGTCGCGGTGCACAATTAAATCATCTACGGATAGTTGATTCATTTCTTGGAAAAAAGCATCACTTTTACGCTTGACTGGTTTAGCACGCCTGATCTTCTCACCCAAAATGTCTTGCTCTGTTAAAAAAACACATCCTTCCGATTCAAAACCTGTTTCAAAAGGCGCAACGACAATAAGCGTTTCGTGATAATAACGATGCGCAAATGCATCCAACGGAAAATCATCGACGGGTACAAGCCCTTTAACATCATGCTCGTCACATAAATGAATAAATCGATCACGCGCCCCTTCAGAAAGACAACTAATCACACGGCTTTTTTTTGACTTTTCCATCAAATAGGCTGATAACGCATCAAATAAAGCAGTTGTTGATTGCTCACGTTCCGCCTTAAACGACGGTGGAATTTTGATCACAACCGCCTCATCATTCGTTTGAAACGGTGATATTTGATAAGTGATATACTTCTGAGTAAGGTTTTGCCAATCAAGTGCTTGCCAATAAAGCAGTTCAGGTTCAATTGGATGATACGAAACGGTTTCACCAAATGGTGGATTTTGTCGTGCCTTGTAGTAATCGGTAATAGCCTCCGCCCTATTGACAATAGAAGCTTCAACACCATCATCAAAAATAATAAAACAAGGTGTTTTAACATAATCCAACACAGTTGCTGTTTTTTCATAAAACAAAGGTAACCAATGTTCCATGCCTGGATGAACACGCCCTTCACTGATGTGTTGATAAAAAGGATCATCGGCTGGAAATGCGCGGGAAAACCCAAAACGAGAACGATATTGCTGCCTAAATTGCACCACGCAATCCGCAGTTAATAGAACTTCGTGCGCTGCCTGCAATGAAAAAGAAGAAAGTTGTTGATCATCCGTTGTTTTTTGGGTTAAGGCATCAAATGTTTTTATGTGTTCTAACACATCACCAAAAAAATCAAGGCGCACAGGTGCATCAGCCCCTGGTGCAAAGATATCAATTAACCCACCACGAACGGCAAATTCACCTTTTTCATAAACAGCCTCCACACGATTACAGCCATTATCCACAAACAACTGCAATAATGCATCGCGTGCAATGGTATCTCCCGCCTTAATCATGATGTTATGACGGTCTATCAAATCAACTGGCGGCACGTATTGCCCCATACCTGAAACCGATGTAACCAAAATACAGGAAGTTTGTGTAGCCAAAAGTCCGTACAATGTCGATAAACGTGTGTGCGTCACATCTGAGCTAGGCGACACACGATCATAGGGCAAACAATCCCATCCAGGAAAAGCAAACACAGGTATTTCAGGGGCAAGAACACGTAACTGCTCTGTAAGTCTATATACCTGTTCATCACGAGGCGTCACAATAACAAGTGTTTTTTGCATTTCGCGCAACTGCTCTACACAGAAAAATGGAAAGTAGGCGGTGCTAATACCCCCTTGAATCTTAAGGTTATTCACGCAATTATGCATGGCAGAGCCTATCGGAAAGCGCTGCAAATCCCCTTAAAAAAGTAGAAGCATCAAGCGGTTTTCCGCCTGCCCGTTGTACACGATCGAGACTAAGGCTGCCTTCACCACATGCGATGCATAAAGGAAGTTGAGGCGTTGAAAAAAAAGTACCTGGCGAAAAAGGCGATGCATCAATTGGTGTCACTGAAAGTACTTTTATAATGGTTTCTTCAAATGTCACCCAAGTCCCTGGCCACGGCGTTAAGGCACGCACACACGCACTTAAATGTTGCGCTGTTTGCGTGCAATCAAGGGCACCCTCTGCCTTTTCAAGCTTGTGCGCATAAAGCACCCCATCGGCGGGCTGAACTTCTGGCACAATATGACTATTCAGCAAACCATTAAGTGCATCGCGCAAAAGATCGGCACCTGCACATGCTAATAAATCATGCAAAATAGGGGCTGTTGTTGATTCAAGAATCGGCACAATTGATTTAACTAACATAGCCCCTGTATCAAGACCTTCATCCATCTGCATCAATGTAATCCCCGTTTCCTTATCACCTGCCATAAGAGCGCGCTGTATAGGGGCTGCACCTCGCCAACGCGGTAGTAATGATGCGTGGATATTAACACACCCTAAGCGTGGTGAAGCCAAAATAGACGCTGGCAACATAAGCCCATAAGCGGCAACAATCGCTAAATCAGCCTTATGCGATGCAAACAACAATTGCTCTTTCTCATCCCTCAGTGTCTTTGGTGTATAGACAGGGATATGATGTTCATCCGCACAAACATGAACGGGTGATTTCTGAATCATATGTCCACGATCACGGGCTTTAGGTGGACGCGTGTATACAGCAACAACATCATGTCCTGATTCAATCAAGACATTTAATGCCCCAACAGAAAATTGTGGCGTTCCCATAAAAATTAAACGCATATATTACCCTATTTTTTCATTTTTGTTGCTTCAATTTAGCAACTTTTTTCAATAATTGTCACGTGTCTTAGAATATGGTAGTAATGTTTATTATCGTTTTTACAAAAAATGGGCATCATGTTTATTTTAAAAATCTTTTTCGGTCTCCTTATTAATCTAGATCTTGTTCTTATCTTAATGCTTATCGGATATATGATCTTCAATAAACCATCACTTATTGAACGTAGAAAACTTATTCGACGAAAAGCACGAGTTGCTATAGGATTTATCGCTTGTTTTATCTTAGTCGTTCCTATTCAACGCCTATTTCTTCATCAGTTAGAACATATGATTCCTCAATGTGACACCTTGCCCACGACCGTAAAAGGGCTGATTTTGGTGGGTGGTAGCACTGACCCAGCCCCCGATCAAACAATGACACGCCCCCATTATAATCTTGCCTCTGGTCGAATCATTGAATTTATCATCCTTGCCCAAAAAAACCCAACGCTTCCGATTGTTTTTACAGGAAACCCCAGTGAAGCCAAATTTATTCGACAAATATTCAGTGATCTTGGTATTGCCCAAAGCCGCCTTACACTTGAAAATGAATCACAAACAACAGCCGAAAATGCAAAACTATCATTTGCAAAAGTACAACCAAAATCAAATGATGAATGGGCGCTTGTCACAAGTGCATTCCATATGCCTCGTGCTTATCTGACATTCAAACAAGCAGGATGGAACGTTATCCCCTACCCTGTTGATTACCACACACCAAATAAATGGACATTTATGCGTTTAATTACAAGCACCCTTGATGGATTAAATTTAATCGCATGGCGAACCTGTATGATCGAAATTGCAGGCCTAATTAATTATAGACTAGAGGGTAAAACAGCCACATTTCTTCCACGTGTAATAAACATGTAATAACCTTATGGTGGCTCCTCAAATGAAAAAACATAATTGATAACGGCGGTAAATGTAACATAATAAGCCCATAAATATCCAGAAGAACTTAAGGTATATTGGAAGGTCTTGATCCGCGGATCTGGATGCCTAGATCTAATCCAGGCAATACATGAGAAGGAAGGATAAGATTCGTAAAATGATTTGAAAGAGATAAATATACAAAAAGCTATACAAAAAAGACCAAATCTCATAATCTAGTATGCATGACATATTAAACTGATTTAAAATTTATGATAAAACGTATTGGTGTCCTGACAAGTGGTGGCGATTGCGCTGGGTTAAATGCAGCGATACGCGCCATCACATGCCATGCAAAACAAGCCTATGGCTGGGATATCATTGGTATAAAAAATGGCACAACAGGTCTAATTGTTCGCCCTATGGAACATGTGGAATTAACGCCTGACATTTGCCACACAACAATGTTACGCACAGGCGGCACTATTTTGGGCAGCACCAACAAAGCTGATCCATTCGATTTTCCCTGCAATGATGGAACGCGTGCGGATCGATCCGATGATCTTATCCAAGGGTATCATGATTTAAAACTAGACGCCCTTATTGGTATTGGTGGCGACGGCAGTATGAAAGTTTTACTTGATCTTGCCGTAAAAGGAAAGCTTAACCTTGTCACTATTCCAAAAACAATTGATAATGACCTTGGGCATACGGAACTTGCGATTGGCTATAGTACGGCATTAGATGTAGCAACTGAGGCACTTGATCGCCTGCAACCAACAGCAGCCAGCCATCAACGTGTGATGGTGCTAGAAGTTATGGGGCGCGATGCTGGTCATATCGCCCTTGGCGCAGGCATTGCCGGTGGCGCTGACATTATACTCATCCCTGAGATTCCCTATACACTTGTCGATATAGCTACCAAAATTAAAGATATTAACGCACAGGGGCGCACCTTTGCTCTTGTCATTGTTGCCGAATCTGTTCGAAAAGAAAATGGTGAACTTGCCACCGTTGCCTGCGAAATTAATGGACGTCCACGCTATGGCGGAATTGGTCATTATTTAGGAGAGCAAATTGGCAAAGTAACAGGCGCCGAAACACGTGTTACTGTTTTAGGGCATGTGCAACGTGGTGGACAACCAAATGCCCTCGATCGGGTGATTGCCTCATCCTTTGGTGTACGCGCCGTTGATTTAATCGCTGAAGGTAAATTTAACCGAATGGTTGCATGGCAACATCGTCAAGTTGTTGATATCCCCATCATAAGTGCTATTGAACATTATCAAGCCGTTGCAATCGATGATGTGTTGGTACAAACAGCAAAAGGACTTGGAATCTATATTGGCTCTACGTAATAACCCCAATTCGGGATTGCGGCGAACCAAAACCTATAGTTTCCGTCATGGCGAACCAGCGTAAGCTGGTGTGGTCATTCAGAAAAATAATCTTTCTGAGTAAAATCGCCACCTCCGAAATAACGGCCACTGGCACAATGACCACATCAGCTTTACCGATTCACCATGACATCAAAATTGCTAAAAATCAGCAATATTAAAAGCATGTTACAAAATTCACTTAAATTAACCTAAAAATACCCAGGAAAAAAGAAAAAATATTTTTTTATTGCTTTTTGATACCTATTATAGGAGAATCCAGACTATAAAAAATGACATTGTTTTATAATATTCACAGGTGAAATAATGTATAAAAAAATTTGTTGTACCCTTTTTTGTTTATGCATCTCAGTTTTCAGCACACATTCCGCTGACACCATCCCATATGATGATATTTCTCGTTTATACGATCAACGCCGAATCGCCTTTAAAATCAATCGGCAGAGTCAAGACATCCTTGAATGCACCCATGAAATTAAAAGGAAATTATTTAATTCGTCTACTTATGATACCAATTCTGCGACAATAAGTGATCACCAACTGGTTCTTAGAACCGTAATTGCCTCTCTTTTTATTCATAATGTAACACTTGGTGGCATTGAAGATAATACCTCTCTTGAATTAAGAGAAATACCAAAAACGAATTCTTTCCAAAAAATACTACGCTATATTTACATCATTTCAGATCATCTTCATTCTAGCTTTATGACATCTGGCTACACAGATATCAATCTAAGACCCTTGCAAGGTCAATTAGCTCTGCTATTAACATGCACACAAATGTCAGAAGACATTGTTTTAGCAGAATTTTACACCGCAATTGAAGACCACTATAATGAACTTTCATTTTTAAGAGATCGTTATGATGATCACTATTCGGCAGACCATAAAGTAAATCGTTTTTGGCTAAATAACGTATTTGCCCAATATAACGCAGGATGTGAAAGCGTACATCGTTATAAACCCATGCATTCAGGATATACATGGATCAAAAGCACTGAAAGCATCCCTATTGCTGTTTATAAGCCCATTTCATTTTTTCATAAATACGCACTAAAACAGCGTAATATAACTCGTGAATGTTTGAGTACTCTCATCGCACAAACAATGGGAATAACGATCATAAATTATGTTATTCCTGTAAAAATTGATGATAAAGGATATATGACTTATTCACCATGTCAACCTACAGGTACACTTGAAGCTTTACTTGGTTTTTCAGATGTGGATTATAGTACTTTCTCTGACGTTCCTGAGGCTCATTTTTCAAAACTAATTAGACGTGTGTGTGCTCTTAATAAGAAGCAAACTCAAACAATTAACTGCACCCCATTAGAGAGACCACATCCCTATCGCACAGTTCCTCACTATCATATTCTGTCAAAAAGACATTTTGATTTATTATTTAAGGGTGATAGTAAAAGTAATGAAAAAATATACTTTGAAACAAACGCCATTGATGCAATTAATTTATATCAGATTTTTGCTTTTCGCTATCTCACAGATTATCGTGATATGCATACCGATAATATTATATTTACACCAAATCTTGAAACTAAAAAACTCGAACTCAAAGTCATTGATGCTGAATATACATTTGAGTATGAAAATCATAGTCTTAATTCAACAATCCCAACGCGCATTCCAAGAATTTATGAATTGTCACAAGCCGTAAATAGCTTAACACCAGAACAGATGGAGTCAATTTTGATGACCCCGCATATGCATTTAAAAAATATTTTTAGAACCTATAACCTATCCCGAACAACGGGTATATACCAAATGACGCAAAATGGAATAAGAAGTTTTTTCTTTGAACGGTTTTATTGGCTAAAAAGAAAAACCGCAACCCCTATGACGCCTGGGCGTTTGCTAAACTATACGGAATATCAATCATCTGAAGATTCAGCACACGATGAGGATGCTTTTATTGTCAAAAAGAAACCAACAAGTCTCATACATACGACCGAATGCATGAGACCTCCTGCGTAAGTCCTTTTTTCGCATTTTGCACCAAGGGTTCCTGCGGGGTATCAGCTCAGCAATTTGACTTACACAGGATTCCTATTGTTCCTTTACCTACATTAGATTCGCCTCTATTATTAGCATCACCTTAGAAGACTAATTTCTCATATATTTTCTAATAACCTCCGTAAGTGCCCATTCCCATTTGTTCATAAACTTGTGGATAATGTTGTTGATTGTATTGATCATATCCATAATTTTGTTGATTATAGTCATATGAGCCGTTGTAAGGATTATTTCCGTACATATTTTGTTGCGCATATGCATTATAAGGATCGTAACAACCACTATTCATTTGGGCATATTGCCCGTAGGGATCGATATAGGGATTTTCATATCCCATGCCTCCGTACATCCCACCATACATTTCACCGCCATACATTCCATTGTAGCCCATGCCGCCATACATTCCACCCATTCCATAAGGATTAGACATCATAGTGGCAGCACTTACCGCCGTCTTTGTCGCAGATTTCACCATCTTACCAAGAAAACTAGGCTGCTGCTTTTTTTTGTTCCCACTTTATTTTGTGTTTTCTTTTGTGCTGCATTCGTTTTCTTTACTGTCTTTTTAACAGGCTTAACTTTTTTAACCGCAATCGATTGTGTTGGATCAGCAGCCATAGCTACAGTTAAAAACAAACTTACATAAAATTGGCTGGCAAACAACATGACCATACAGACAATAAAAATCCGAAACGAAAAAATCATAAATTTAATTTTAATTTGAGATATTATCCACAGCATAACGAGCAAAGAATTAAAAAACAATAAATAACGGTTGAAATCATTAATCGCTTTTGTGCCAATTAAAATATCAAATTTTTAACGGCAAATACTTTTTAAAAAATATAGAATATGGTACGCTGGCATGTTAAGTTTTTCTGGCATACCAATAAACCAAGGAGTTTCCATTGAATCCCATCGTTCGTAGTGCTATCATTTGGATTGTTATTATTCTAACACTGCTTGGTGTTGTGCAAATGTTTTTGGGCACACAACAACAACCTCTCCTCCAATCGATGGATTATTCCACGTTCATTAATGAAGTCAATGCCAATCGCATTGCTGACGTTATTGTTATCGACCCTGCATCAAAAGGATCTGTTTTACAGGTCAAATCAAAAGACGGCAGACTTTACAAAGTTGTTTCTGTTTTTGATCAAAAATTACCTGAACGTCTTATCGAAAAAGGCGTTAATTTCAAAGGTTATTCATCAGAACAAGAAGGATCTATATTCAGGCATATTCTTGAGTGGCTTTATATCCTCCTGGCTTTTCTTTTCCTTGGTTATATGATTTTCAGAAATTTTCAAGGTGGCAATGGAAAAGCAATGGGATTTGGAAAATCACGTGCGCGCTTACTGAATCAAAATCAAAAGAAAGTCACATTCGCAGATGTCGCAGGTATTGATGAAGCGAAAGTCGAACTTGAAGAAATTGTTGAATTCTTACGTGATCCACAAAAGTTTCAACGCCTTGGTGGACGGATTCCAAAAGGAGTTCTTCTTGTTGGCCCTCCTGGTACGGGGAAAACGCTTCTTGCAAAAGCAATTTCAGGGGAGGCAAATGTCCCCTTTTTCAGTATTTCAGGTTCTGATTTCGTTGAAATGTTCGTTGGTGTCGGGGCGAGCCGTGTTCGCGATATGTTTGAACAAGCCAAAAAAAGCGCCCCTTGTATTATCTTTATCGATGAAATTGATGCGGTCGGTGGCAGACGTGGTGTTAATATGGGCGGCGGCAATGACGAGCGTGAGCAAACACTCAATCAATTACTTGTTGAAATGGATGGCTTTGAAGAAAATCAAAGTATTATTCTTGTTGCGGCAACAAACCGACCTGACATCCTTGATCCTGCCCTCCTTCGTCCTGGACGTTTTGACCGTCAAGTTACGGTGCCAAACCCAGATGTTGTTGGGCGCGAACAAATCTTAAAAGTTCATATGAAAAAGGTTCCACTTTCACCAAATGTTGATCCCAAAGTTATTGCCCGTGGCACACCTGGTTTTTCAGGTGCTGATCTTGCAAATCTTGTGAACGAGGCCGCACTTATGGCGGCACGTCGCGGCAAACTTGCAGTTGGAAAAGCTGAATTTGATATCGCTAAAGATAAAATTATGATGGGTGCTGAGCGACGAACCCTTGTGATGACAGAAGCTGAAATGAAAAACACAGCCTATCATGAAGGAGGACATGCTATTGTCTCTTTCTATATGGAAGATTCTGACCCCATTCATAAAGCAACGATTATTCCACGTGGTCGTGCCCTTGGCATGGTACAGTTACTTCCTGAAGGTGACAGCATTTCCGAATCACGTGCTAAAATTATTGCATCCATAAAAGTTGCTATGGGTGGACGAATTGCTGAAGAGTTAATTTTTGGTTACAACAAAGTCACTACAGGTGCATCATCGGATATTAAGGCAGCGACTTATTACGCAACACACATGATTACAGAGGCTGCCTTGGGAGATAATCTTGGCTTTAGAAATTATGGGTCCCGCGATAATGGCTATGGCATGCCTTCTAAACCTTATTCTGAAGAAATCGCCTTTAAAATTGATACGGAGATTAATGCATTACTTGATCGATGTTATATCGAAACAAAACAATTACTAACAGAAAAAGAACCTGAATTACATCGTTTAGCAACGGCGCTTATTGAACGTGAAACCTTAACAGGGGATGAGATAAGAATCATTCTTGAAGGAGGAGAATTACCGCCACTTCTTGATGTATCAACCGATGATTTACCACGCACAACTGTACCAAGTGCTTAGCCCCTAAACAGAGATTTTAAGATGACAAAACGAATATTTGGAACGGATGGCGTACGTGGAGAAGCTAATAAATGGCCAATCACCCCTGACGCTATTCTAAAATTAGCCGTTGCCGCTAGTAAACACTTCCTTGACACATGCGAAGGACACCGCGCAGGACACCCACGCTTTACGGTTGTCATCGGAAAAGACACTCGTCTATCAGGGTATATGGTTGAATCAGCACTTGTTGCTGGCTTCGTTGCAATGGGAATTGATGTTATTTTGTTAGGACCAATTCCAACGCCAGGTGTTGCCCTGCTTACACGATCCCTTCGTGCGGATCTTGGCGTTATGATTTCAGCATCACATAATTTATATACAGACAATGGTATTAAATTTTTTAAACGTGATGGATACAAAATTACGGATGAGGATGAAAGAGCAATTGAATCTTATGTAAAAGATTCACCCCCGCTTCCACCCGCGACTGCCTTTGGAAAAGCCAAACGACTTGATGATGCATTAGGACGCTATATTGAATTTGCAAAAGCAACGTTCCCACGCGGGCAACGCCTTGATGGTCTTCGAATTGTTGTCGATTGCGCCAATGGTTCAGCCTATAAAGTCGCCCCACGTGTCTTATGGGAACTTGGCGCGGACGTTATTGCAATTGGCGATGACCCACAAGGTGACAACATTAATGCAGATTGCGGTGCGACGCACCCCTCGTATTTAGTCAATGCAGTACGTGAGCATCAAGCGGATATTGGAATAGCCCTTGATGGTGATGCTGACCGTGTCATTTTAGTTGACGAAAACGGTACCGTTATTGATGGTGATCAAGTCATGGCCGCTGTGGCAATGCGTTGGCACGCACGTGGACTTTTACGCGGAAATGGCGTTGTTGCAACAACAATGTCAAACCTTGGATTTGAACGTTTTTTAAATAATAATGAACTAACCCTTTATCGTGCCGCTGTTGGTGACCGAAATGTAGCAACAATGATGGCAGAAAAAGGATGCAATGTTGGCGGTGAACAATCAGGGCATATTGTTCTTAATGATTACTGTACAACGGGTGATGGTCTAATTGCAGCCCTTCAAATTTTAAGCCTTATTCAAGAAAAAAAACAACCCGCGAGCCAATTACTGAATGTCTTCACACCTGTGCCACAGCAACTGAAAAACATTAAGTTAACAGGGCATCTTAATTTAACAGATCCAACGTTAACCGCCGCTATTGATCGTGCCGAAACAACACTTACTCGTACAGGTGGACGTCTTCTTGTGCGTCCCTCAGGCACGGAACCACTTGTACGATTAATGGCGCAAGGTGATGATGAGCTGTTGTTGACAACGGTGCTTCTTGAATTAACAAACGTCGTAGAACATTTACAAAATAAGGCAACCATAAAGACTGAAACAAACACATGACTGTTTATATTGCCTCCGATCATGCGGGTTTTACACTTAAGAAATTAATTATTAACGATCTTAATGAAAAGGGATACCCTGTCATCGATATGGGTACATCGTCCGCCACAGAATCGGTTGACTACCCTGATTTTGCCCATGCTGTTGTCGATGCATTGGAAATGGAGCCTTCTGCACAAGGTATTCTTATTTGTGGAACAGGCATTGGAATGAGCATAGCCGCTAATCGTTTCTCCCATATTCGGGCAGCGTTATGCCATTCTGACCACGATGCACGTGCGGCACGGCAACATAATAATGCCAATATTCTTTGTTTAGGTGAACGCACAACTGATAAAGATCGCGCTTTAGATTTTGTTCATACTTTTCTAACCACACCCTTTGATAAGGGGCGTCACCAACAACGGCTTGAAAAAATCAAATGTTAGCGTTGTTTGTATGAAAGATGATAATGCAACATAATTGGATTTGAAGATGTTGACCATGTTAAACGCAACATATGTTGATCTTTATAATTATCAAATATTCCAATATCCAATCCAATTGGATTGCCATGCATAATAAAATCCCTCTCCATTTTAGATAATACCATTGGATCAATCATAAAGTTTGACTGTAAATCTGGATATGCATTCCATATTGCTAACATATTTTGGTAAACACCAACATAATTAAACGCACGTGTTGTTAGCTTAACATTAATGGGTGTAAATTTAAATGTTGGTGCTGGCACATATCGATTGACATCAATATTGTGACGATGAGTAGCTTGTGTTGAATCTGCCCTTTCAGGTGCTATTGTTATATTAATAATGGGTGTTTTTCCATCAGGTACTTGCCTGGGCAAATCAACAGAACCCACCTGATGGGTGTGACTTGGCTCTACCCTTACTATTGTTTTTGTAGATGTTCGTGCCGTCTCTGGTCGTTTTAAATGTCGAGGGCTTGCTATTAAATCAACCGTTCGTGTTGGCGAAAATGCCATATGATACCAATGACTTGGCACAACTAAACTGCGCCATGAATGTCGCCTCCAGATAAGAGTTACCTGATTATGTTCTTGATCATACGCTATTCGTTTAGGTTTTTCCTGAAACAGGACAGAAAGACGAATAACTTCATCATAACATGTTGGTGCTAAAGCAATATTTGGCTTACTTGATCCATGCGCACGAACAAGTTCTTCATTAATTTCTCGAATAACTAATGGCAAATGGGACACATTCGCAGTGTCCAAATCTGCTGCACTATAACAAGGCTGAGAGCAAATTTGTGTAAGCATAAGGGTAAAAATAAATTGCTGAATATATTTGCGAATAATAGTAATCATACAAAGTCCTCCCTTTATAAACAATGAGCATGAAATGGCTCGTTGTTAATTGTGAAAGATAAGGATCCTGTAAAACTATAATACAGTAGAATAATTAACAAACTATTAATTATAAAATATTTTATTTACAAATATTAATCAGTAAATTTATTTGTTCGAGGGAAGCCAATAGGTGCCAACCGCCCTGCCGCCGCACGTTTTCCAAGCCATGGACGAAGGTCTTTTTGGTGATATTCCTTCCCTGCACGTGTCCACTGCAAACCATCTGCAAGTGTAATAATTTTAATATCAGACACACTGCCATCTTTGTATTTCTGGAAAGATACCCCTTTTCCACGAACCATTTCAGGTAAATCAGCAACAGGGAAAAAAAGTAGTTTTCGATTTTCACCCAAAATAGCAACATGATCACCTGTAATTGGCATACAGGCAAAAGGCTTTTCTTTATCATCAAGCGTTAACACCTGCTTACCACCTTTTGTTTGTGCCAAAATATCATCTGCCTTAATAATAAAACCACGTGCAGATGTTGATACCAAAACAAAACGCTGTTCAGTACCAGGTGTTACAATAAATGCATATAAAATATCATCCGTATTTTCAAGTTCAATACTCATTCGGATTGGATCACCATGACCACGTGTGCGATTAATTTTATCAACACCAATGGTGAAAAAACGTCCATTTGTGGCAAGTAACATCAATTTATCAGTCGTACTGGCGTTTAACACGTATCGTTCTTCATCACCATCTTTATATTTCAAGTCGCTAGCATTATGCCCCTTAATCGTACGAATCCAATTTTTTAAAGATAGAACAACCGTTACATCTTCTTTCTCAATAACATCTTCGGAAGGCACAATAATCACATCAGGCGCTGAGGACAAATCTGTACGTCGTTTACCAATAACCGTATGCTTACCAAATCGTTTTTGGAGTTCTTTTAATTCTTTAGTAATCAATGCACGTTTTTTCTTTGGATCGGCAAGCAAGGCTTCAAGTTGCTCTTGTTCATTCGTCAGTTCATCAAATTCTTTACGAATTTCAATTTCCTGAATTTTACGAAGTGCTCGAAGACGCATATTTAAAATCGCCTCAGCCTGCGTTTCAGTCAAATCAAAACGTGCGATCATCACTGCTTTTGGGTCATCTTCCTCACGTATAATGTGAATAATTTCATCTAAATTCAAATAAACAATCAAAAGACCTTTTAAAATATCAAGCCGCGACAAAATTTGGGCTAATCGATGCTGCGTGCGCCGTTCCAAAACAACCAAACGGTGATCAAGGAAACAAACCAATACTTCCTTAATATTCATCACGCGTGGTACCGTGTTCGCATCCAAAACATTAAGGTTCAATGGTATACGTATATCAAGATCAGTCGTTCGAAATAGCGATTCCATCAACACAATAGGATCAACATTTCGGTTTTTCGGCACCAACGCAACCCGCACATCATCTGTTGATTCATCTTGAATATCATCAAGCAAAGGCAGTTTTTTATCACTGAGTAAGGTTGCTATTTTCTCAATAAGTTTTGATTTTTCTACTGTATAAGGAATTTCTGTAATAATAATTCGATACTGACCATTTTTTAAATCTTCTATTTCAAAACGAGCACGAAGACGAAAACTCCCCCTCCCCGTTTCATAGGCTTTTAAAATGGCGCTTGAATCCTCAACTAAAATACCACCTGTTGGAAAATCAGGCCCTGGAATATGATCAACGACCTCAGCAACAGTCGCATTTGGATTATTTAACAGCAGCAACAAGCCATTGCATAATTCATCTAAATTATGAGGTGGTACCGATGTTGCCATACCAACAGCAATACCTGTTGATCCATTCGCCAGTAAATTAGGGAATGAGGACGGAAACACCATAGGCTCTTCCGATTCACCATCATAGGTAGATCGGAAATCAACGGCATTTTCATCTAAGCCATCCATCAATTCCATCGCAAGTGGGGTTAAGCGTGCCTCGGTATAACGCATCGCTGCCGCTGAGTCACCATCAATATTACCAAAATTCCCTTGACCATCAATCAAGGGATAACGCACCGAAAAATCTTGCGCCAAACGCACAAGCGCTCCATAAATAGCTGAATCGCCATGAGGGTGAAATTTACCCATCACATCCCCAACCACACGGGCACATTTTTTAAACCCCGATTGTGGATTTAAACGCAACTGCTGCATCGCATAAATAAGGCGCCTATGAACTGGCTTCAATCCATCACGCACATCTGGCAAAGACCGTGACATAATTGTTGACAACGCATACGCAAGATAACGTTCACTAATTGCTTTTTCAAAGTCAACACTGACAATATGATCGGTTTCTGGTGATGGCATTATTGATTCTCCTAATACGTGTTGAATCTAACACAAAACCATACAATTATTCATTACTTTTTAGGCAAAAATAAACCAGGAATGACTTTGAAATAATAACAACCATTTCAAACAAGCCTTCCTGAGACACCATCTAATCATCAACTTCTCATTTTGCTCTTTTCATCAAAATCAAAAGACGTTTGCTCGTGTGTGTTGTTTAACAAAATTGAAGTTTCTTTTGCGATTGAAATATTTTCAATTGCTGCAAAATATTTTACAGCCCACATGTAGCCAACACACACAGGAATAGCAACCACCCAAACACCATAATATCCAAAGACATTAATTAAATAAACAAGACCAAAAGAAGTTATTATGTACATAAGAGCCCTTGTTAAAGCATAAATAAAACTAGAAGCAGTCATGCGCCTTAATACAGGAATATGTTTTATAAAAATACCATTTGCAGGTGGAGCATCTAGTGCTGTTGCAAGAATAAAAAATTGAATCATAAATATCTGATAAAAATTCGAAACATTTTGAATCGCATAAGGTAGAAATAATATACAGATCAGAAAAAGAGAAGACCTAAATTTTAATATTTTAAGTGGATATATTCTATAACTTAAAAAAGTAAGAATTGCGCACGAGAAAACATCAATACTCGCCAATATAAAATTATTAAATATGATATCACTCGTCGTAAATCCGCATTTATCAATTAAAATTGGATTAAAGAAGATATACAAAAGATAGAAACAAACTGGATTACCACAATAAACCAAAAAGAAAGCGACAAGTGTTTTTTTATCGACGACTTCCTTATCTTGACCACGTTCAGAAGCCAATGCTTCAGGTCTTCTCTGGCGTTTCGCTTCAGCTTTTGCTTTATTCTCAATAAAATCAGGGGTTTCTCTAAGCCTTGTTCGTGCAACTGAACCAACAAGCGCAATACCCGCACCAATCCAAAATGCACTCCGCCAATTAAGATCGAATTTCGTTACTAATGTCGCCACACCAAGTGCAGCTGATGCCCCCAATGTTGATGAAAGGCTGATAAAAGAAACGGCAGGATATCTAAGCGGAGGCTTTGTAATTTCAGTCATATAAACATAAGCCCCCATTACTTCTCCCATGGACGAAAGACCTTGCACAACACGACAAATTGTCACAATCCATGCTGCAGATATTCCTATTTGCGCATAAGTTGGTAAAATGGCCATAACAATACATGACGTTGACATCATCATTGTCGTTATAATCACGGTTGCTTTTCTGCCAATATTGTCACCAATATACCCAAATATTAAGGCACCAAAAGGACGTAATATAAAGGTCGAACAAAACGCAAAAGAACTTAAAAGCGCACTCGTATGGGGATCTGTCCGAGGGAAAAAAAGCTCATTAAGAAGGACAGCCATATGCACATAAAGCATTAAATCAAAATACTCAAGAAATGTACCAATTTGCAAAAGACCCACAGCTTCTTTTTGCTGTCGACTCAATGATTTGAAAATACCCATTTTTTTTAAAATACTCATGTTAAATAAAACTCAAAAAAGCTTAACTCTCTAAGTAATTTAATACATATCAAATGAAAGATGAAAGTTGAAAACCTTATTGAAGATTCACCCAAAATAAGAATAAACAGACTTTTTCTTATCATTTTTGGACGCACATTCAAATATATACTCAGCACCGATGATTTTTAGCAATTCTGCCGTCATAGCGAACCTGCGTAGCAGGTGTGTCTATCCAGAAAAACAAATATTTTCGACGTAACAGGCATTTCTGACGTAACAGGCATTTCTGACACAACAGCCCTGGATCACCACAAAAGCCTTCGGCTTTTTCGTGATGACGAGGGATGATAAAAGTATCTTCTGCTGAAAATCATCGGTGTTGTGTATATCTCATGCTTCCAAAATAATTATGATTAAACCTTAGCTGGCTATATGAGTTACCATAAAAAATGGATGGAATGCAAGCATTGAAATAGGGACTGTTATGATGCAAAATAGCAAATAATTAAAAGAGAAAGACATATCTTTCTTCACACCTCATCATAAAAGAACAATTTGCCATGCCATTTGTGTTTTTTTCATAAACACAAGCGGCGCATCCTTAACCAGCGTTGTTGTTGGTTTTGATGCATCGTCTTTATTGACGATAACGAGAAAAGCGATTTCTATATCGTCGTTAGAAAGCGCTTCATCAGCAACTAAAATACGCACCTGAGTGACGATGCGTTCACGCTGCATCTCATCAAGGGCTGGATAAAATAAAATAAACGATAAATCCATATTTTCAAGCGACTGCAACATACCATATGTTAAATGAGACGGTATATTTGGCACAAACGTCCGAACAAACGTATTATATTCCCTAAACCCCGTCAGCCCCGTATTAAATGTATAAATATCATCAGGCGTAAATAAAATCGTACCAAGACGTGTCATCAGAGTTCCCGTTGATACAGGGGTAAAAGGCAATGTATCATCACAACATGTATGCATTTGAGTCATCCTATTTTAGTGTTTTCTTTTTTAGTATTTTCTATTCTTAATTTGCAATTTTATCGACAAAATCACGCAATTGTTGCATTTCTTGCATCATTAAATATTCAGTAATACGTAAAGCCGACTGCAGGGTTTGTAGATTAATCAATCCCTGCATCGTATCTTCGCCATTTATATTTTCTTGCAATGCTTCTTCTTCCATTTGTTTCATGGGCAACTCAGCAAGGGCATTTTCAAGTTTATTGAGTTCAACACGTACCGTTTGCAAGGCCTCAGGAAAATCAATAGCTATCGCACTTTTACAAAACTCAATTGCCTGACCCAATTTACCCGAATCACCTGGTGTATAGGCTAAACACAAACGAACGGCTTGTATAACTTTTGCAAAGGCGGGGTGATTCGCTGTAATACTATATAAATCAACCGCTACATCGTCATTTATTGATACAGGCATATACCCATTTGACCCCTTATAATAATCAAACTGTAAAACACCATCATGTTCAAGCGTTGGCAAATCCAACAAATCACACACAGAATCAACCGTAATTGCTTTTCCTGAAAGGGTTGATATTCCCGTTTCTTTGCTATTGAGTGCGCGCTGGATTTTATCAAGACAAGATCGTAATTCAATATCAAATTGTTCTTTTTTTTGTGAATTTCCACCATTGAATTTTACAACAATCGATTGCAGTTCTTCTGTTACTTGCCTAACCTGATCAATCTGAACGATCATTTTTTTTTGCTTGATTTTCAAAATATTGTTATCCAAATTTTCTTGTTTATACGATATTTTCTTTTTTTCTGACGACAACTCAACAACATCTGTATAGAATGAATCCCTGTTTGAATGTGTAAGGCTATCATTTGCTTTTTCTATACCTTTTTTTAAATCATTCAATTTTCGTTCACCAATTGTTTGAGACGTATAGTATAAATCCTTTATCTGCATCGCTCAGCCACCCTATAAATCAAAGATTATTTGTGAAATTTTATTGAAAATAGAAATTATACGTGTGTAATACGTCATCATTGTTTGTATGTTCACGCTTTTCTGCAGCTCATCTTTCATATCGACGCCACTTATTGCTTCTATTTCTTTTGATAGCCCTTCCATCGCATAGATAACACGTTCCAGCTTTTCTTTATTAGCTGTTGCATCACGATCTTGCATAGCCATTAAACTATCGGCATATTTTGATAAGCTCATTCGATCAGGCTTACTAAGCAATGTTCCATTAAAATATTGATCTTGATCATAAAATATTGATAATTGTGCAAGCAAAGATACATCACCCATCTCTATCGCCTGATCTTCATCTTCCATATTAATCTTGGAATTCAATTCAGCCCTTACCAATCGATCCTTTGGCATTTGCACAATATCAGATCGAATAGCAATCATAGACGACAAGCCAACCGATGAACAACCAACACCTTTTGAACCTGTTTCAAACAGATTATTAAGCCCAAAAAAATGCGATGGATTATAACCATACCGTGCATCAAAAACACTAAGGGCACTTATTAATGCTTTTTCATCACCCGCTGACCCCATAACAATACCGGATTCTTCATTATCAGCCATAATCTGCAAGCGACCATCACCCGTTATTAAGGCATGAACACCTATATCAGCCGTATTTATAGCACTAATTAAATCACCAATATTATGAATTTCTGTTAGATCGATATTGCCGTGATGTAAAACCTTTTGTGTCGTAACATCCATCACACCAATACGCAAAGTTCCAAAACCTGAAATAACCGTCTCATTATCAATAACCTCTGATCCTGGAATTCCAATTGTTCCCGTTAACGTTGATGACGGTTTTAATGAAACACCCAAGTTATGTATACTATTCGCAGAATCACAAAAAACACGCGTATATTCATCTAATTGTTGTTGCATATCAGGGAGTATTTCATCACGAAAACGCATCAGTGCCTGCAGGCGCCCTTTGTTTTTTTCCGACATAAGAAATGCCGACATATCATCTTTTGAGCCTGATATCTGTGTTAAAATTACAGGGTATGGATGCGTATCAGCTTCCATCACAATTGATGGTGTAAATTCAAAAATTGCAGATTCAAAACCACTCACCAGTAAATTACTGGCTGCATCAACCAAAACATTCATGTCACCATCACTTGGTAACACACGAATATTAAGTTGTTCTAATAAAACAGCTTTTGCTTGACGCAATTCATCCTGATCAGGAATAGCACCATGTGAGGCATTAATATTTTTATTTGCTTGCACAACAGCGGCAATAGCATTATTAATTTCTTTAATTGAATCCCCGACTTCACCATCTATCTTTAAACGCAAGTCTTGAATACGTCGTGCAAATGTATTAATGCCATCAACGTGTTTAGAGAGAGCAGAAAGTGCAGCATTAGCCCGACCTGCTCCCTCAACATCTTGCGCAAAAGAGCGCATCATGACCGACATTTCTGTTCCCAAAAGGGAGAGCGCATTTCTCTCTCCCTTTTTGCCAAACATAGACATAATCTCGTCATAATATTTTTCAGATTTTTCAAAGCCAGAACGCATACAGTTTTTTAATTGAACGATTTCTAATTTCTTTTCATCAACCCTTTGCCTCAATTCACCAGGCTTTACGCCAAAAACAGCACCGTCGCAACTATCAGATTCAATCGTACGTGTTACAGCAATATTACCTGGCACGTCTTGATTCGATACATTAACGGCAATATCACCGCTTTGTATCTTTTTGACATTCATTGCCGAATTTATAATCTGCCTTGGGTCAACATAAATCTCTGGCATCACTAAACCTCACACACGTTCATATAATGTCAAAGGCATACGTGTTTGATACGACAACACGTGTTCCCCCGATGATGAATAAAATTGTTTATCAATATGGTGATGTGTATCCACAAACGTTGCTATAATGTCCTTATTAAGTTCATCGGCGCACTCTAAGTAAAAGTAATTCTCTGTTGATTTTTTGATAAACTTATCACTTTTCTTTTTTAATAAATCTACATCTGCTTGAGACAATGTCTGCGATATTAAATGATCCGTCAGTATCATAAATAGACTTTCATAGCGTTCTGTGCAGCATTTTTTAGCCAACGTAAGACTACCCAGCTCAAGCAAATCATGTCGTTTAATACACAGTTTTTCCTGTTCAAAAACCACCATAATATCGTCCATACAACGGCTTATTTCGTCCACGAGTTTTTCAAATGGAATTTCGAAATGACCATTCATTTTATCTGAATCATACAAATTGATCATGCTGCTCTCCCATACCTGGTTGATTAATCATGAGATTCTTTAAAGTCCTTTCGGCAGCCCTATCGGCGCGCTCCATATGGCGAAGAATTTGTTTAGCGATTCCAACACCTTGTTTAGCGGCTTGTTTGGCAGCCGCATCTACCCAAAACGAACGATACACCTCTGTATTACTGCCGCTCCCGAGATACCCCCCTTCTTCATTTTTTGGCATAATTTTATTAAAGAAGAATTTGATAAACATTTCTTCGTATTCTTGCGCTGATTTCACTTTCTCATCATGCGTTGATGGACGTTGCATAGGCATCATGTGTATTGGTAATGCCATTATTCCCGATATCGCCATACGATCCCCCCCTAACTCATAATAATTTCAGCGTGCAAAGCGCCCGCATTTTTAATAGCCATTAAGATGGCTCCCATATCCCTTACGGATACGCCTAATTGATTAAGGGCATTCACAAATTTATCAATACTTGCCCCTGAATTGAGGAGGTTAAATTTCCCCTTATCCTCACGCACGTTCAATTTTGTATCACTTGTCACAACAGGTTCAGGTATTCCCGTAGATGACTTACCATTTGTGGCATTGACTTGTTGTAAATTGCTTGCTGAATTTGATACGGCTTGTTGTTGCTGCAAGTTTTGAAGCTGTTGCTGAAAATTTAAGTTAAGCTGGTATTTCTGTTGATCCTGGCGAATTGTCAGTTGACTTCGTTGTTTGGTTTGCTCATCCACAGATAAACCCGATGTTGTCATTGACGTATTAAAATCACTTAATTCCTTTGCTTGCTGTTCTGTTAGTAATCTCAATTGCTCGGCTTGAAGTGTCTTCAACGATGTCGTTTGTTTTGCTGTATCTGCAAGCTGCGTTGTATTCACACCAACAACCGTATTGGCGACAGGCGAGATTCCCCCATTCGGCAGTTCTGGCATATAAACTTTAGGTACTTCGACAACCTTAATCGTAATTGACCCATGTGTCAGTGCAACAGGACTAATACGTGTGCGGCTACCCATAGCAATCACACCATTTTGATCATCGATCACAATTTTAGCTTTTTGATCAGGACGAATCTCAAGATGTCCAATTTCATGAAAGGCATCAAAAGGACGAACCGTTTTGGGAAGCGTCATTTGAAGTGTTCCCATATCAAGGGCTTTTGCGGTCTCTGCCCCCCACCCTTTTTGTTTTGCATGGGTATTTATTGCCTCTACCACACGTTTTGCTGTGGTAAAATCTGGCGTTGAAAGGGTCATCTTAACTTCTTTTAAATCAGCTAATTCATAGCCAACTTCTTTTTCAACCAAGGCACCATTTGAAATTTTACCAGCCGTTGGTACACCTTTTGTTTGACGTGCATTAGCACCAATGGCAGCAACACCTGACACGGATATATTGCCCTGCGCCACGGCATAAACTTGCCCATCAGCACCAAGGAGCGATGTAACCAATAATGTGCCGCCTTGTAAATCTTTAGCATCTCCCATCGCTGATACAGAGACATCAATACGAGTGCCTGAACGTGCAAAGGGAGGAAGCGTTGCAGTCACCATCACAGCCGCCACATTTTTACCAGACATCGTCCCATCCCGTACATTCACACCAAGACGTTCTAACATACTAACAAGGCTTTCACGCGTTTGCGGTGAACTTGCCAAAGAATCCCCTGTACCATTCAACCCGACAACTAACCCATAGCCAATCAAATGGTTATCACGCACCCCCTGAATTTGGGTGATATCTTTAATGCGAACCGATGGTTCTTCATCCGAAAAATCAGGATTTTTAATAATTTGATCAAGAATCAGTGGTTTTAATTCACCAACAACAGGCGTTGCATCCGCCGCATAGCCCATATCAAGTGGTATTGAAAGCATAAAGCTTACAATCAATATAACTGAAATAAACTTTTGAAGCAGCAACACGCCGTAAAACCCTTGATATTAATGTTATCAAGAGTAATGATGCAACTTTCATGCCAAATTTTTAAAAATTACATTCTTCAATTTTTCAGTTTGAATTTTCACACAATTATATAATGGGATGCACGCCTAATCACCACGTCCTTTGGACAAGTCAATACGACGATCCACCATCATATAACAAAGATCACCTAACAGATGTAGCCCCATCCCAAGAAGCGTAAACATATAGAGCGTCCCAAACATCACAGGATAATCACGACTAAGGGCAGCCTCAAACCCAAGCAATCCTAACCCATCAAGTGAGAATAGAACTTCAATAAGCAGTGAAGACGTAAACAAAACAGCAATAAAGGCAGCTGGGAAACCTGCAATCACGATCAGCATCGCATTACGAAATATATGGTGATACAAAACACGATGTTTAGTAGCCCCTTTTGCATAGGCGGTTAAAACATATTGTTTATTAATTTCTTCCAAAAATGAATTTTTTGTCAAAAGCGTAAGTTTAGCAAAACCACTCATGATCATCGATGTCAATGGCAGCGCTAAATGCCAGAAATAATCTTTGCATTTTCCAAACAACGAGAGTGTTTCAAAATTATCGGATGTTAACCCACGAAGTGGAAAAACACTAAAGAAACTACCGCCAGAAAAAAGAATAATCAGCAAAAGCGCAAACAAAAAGCTTGGCACAGCATAGGCAATAATAACCAGCACACTTGTCCAAACATCAAAGGCTGACCCATGTCTAACGGCCTTGGAAATACCAAGTGGTATCGAAATTAAATACACAAAAAGCGTTGTCCAAAGACCAAGGGAAATTGAAACACTTAGTTTGTCTTTAACAAGAGATACAACCGTTTTATTGCGAAAATAACTTTTACCAAAATCAAACGTCAGATAATTTTTAATCATTAGAAAGAACCGTTCATGGGCAGGTTTATCAAACCCAAACTGTTTTTCTAAATCTTTAATAAATGCAGGATCGATTCCATGCGCCCCTTTATAGGATGATGAATTATCCCCGCCAAAGCCTGCCGTTGCCCCGCCAAACATATCATCGCCGCCACCAAAACGCATATCGATATCAGAACTCTGACCACGCATTTTTGACAGAATCTGCTGAACAGGTCCGCCAGGTGCCGCCTGAATAATCACAAAGTTAATCAACATAATACCAAACAGTGTCGGAATCATGAGCAAAATACGTTTTAAAATATAGTTCAGCAACATAACAAATCAATAATAAAATCAGATATCTATTTTTAGCACGGAATTCACAAACACTGGTGTTTTTTTCAACAAATTCTTATTTTTTTTCAACGTGTGTAAAAAATGAATGCAAATACACTTTTTACATTTTCGCCATCAAGCATCTTGTGTTAACAATAACGTTGGACTGTATCATTTTATACCCGATTTATGCTTAGAACTTTTATCCGCCTAACACCTATTATTCTTATTAGTTTTCTTTTTTATACATTTGGCATCAAAAAAGACAAACATCCTAAGGCTATCGTAGAAGCAAACATTGTAAGTGTGTACGACTGGTACGGCATGCTGCCTCCTGAGGTCGTTACTGCCTTTGAAAAAGAAACAGGCATTCGTGTCCGCCTTGATGTCTTTGATAATAATGAAGTGTTGGAGGCAAAATTACTCGCCAGCAATTCAGGCTATGATGTTGTATTTCCAACCGCAAGCCCTTATGCCTCACGGCAAATTAAGGCAGGTATTTATCAACCATTAAACAAAGAACTACTCTCAAATCTAAAAGGATTAAATGCGATTATCTATGAAAAGATGAATACCATTGATCCAGGCCTCGTGTACGCGATTCCCTATTATTGGGGAACACTTGGTATTGCAATGGATAAAGATAAAGTTCAGAAAATTCTGCCACATGTAAATCTCAATCGCTATGACACTCTTTTTAAACCTGAAAATCTTGCCAAATTAAAGACGTGCGGCGTTAGCTTTCTTGAGGAAGCAACGGATGTCATCCCTCTTATTTTAAATTATTTGGGGCTTCCAAGTGACAGCGAAACAACAGAAGACTTAAAAGCCGCAACAGACCACTTATTGAAACTAAGACCATCCATTCGACGCTTTTCGTCCTCGCGCTTTATTAATGACCTTGTGTTAGGCGACACATGCATTGCACAAGCCTGGTCTGGTGAAGCACAAAAAGCCGAAGAAGAAGCAAAAGAATTAGGGAGAACCATAATCTATATTGTTCCAGAGGAAGGCACAACGTTATGGATTGACTGCATTGCTATCCCTGTTGGTGCACCCCACCCCACAAATGCACATCTCTTCATTAATTTCTTACTACGACCCGAAATTGCCGCAAAAATAACAAACTATTCAAAAATTCCAACGGTTATTGAATCATCCTTGCCTATGGTTGATAATGATTTACGTCAAAATAAAGCTATTTATCCAAAGCCTGATTTAATGAAAAAACTGCGCCTTGATGCACCTCAAACGAGTGAAAAAAGTTTAAACTATGATAGACTTCGAACAAAAGCATGGACAATGATACGCCTTAATCGATAACGCATTTCATAGTCATCACCCCAGTCACCATTATTTTTGGTTACCATCATTAAAAGGTTAATTACACATGCAAAACAGACCAACCAATCAACATCTTGAACCATGGCACAATCCAAATGCGAAGCCATATATTCAGCTTGAAAATATTAGTAAAAGCTTTGGTCCTGTTAATGCCGTTAAGAATTTAAATTTATCGATTCATCAGGGAGAGCTCTTTTCATTGCTCGGTGCATCAGGATGCGGCAAAAGCACCCTTTTACGGATACTTGCTGGTTTTGAACAACCAACATCAGGGCGCATTCTTATTGATGGCATTGATATTACCAGTTGGCC
>CANKZX010000018.1 GCA_947488275.1 Alphaproteobacteria bacterium
TATTAGCCATAAAACTATTGAGATCTTCAGGAGAAAATAAAGACCTTAAACTATTAAATTTGAATAGATAATTTTTATTATCAATATCTAAAAGATATGCTACCAAAGGAAGATTATCTTCATTTTCAACGAGACTCAAAATTCTTCTATAAGCATCTCTCGTTTTATATAAAGTATCTAGAACATCTTGCTTATTATCTTTTTTAATTTCTCCAGCTATACTTTCCTTGACACCAACATTTCGAATTTTTTCGTCATCAAAACCTGCAAAATAATATTTAATACGCGCCATTATACTCAAAATTATAGATATACATTCGCGGTCTTTTTCAGAAATACCGTCCTCTGGTAACGGTATAAATTCACCATCAAAAACACGATGAGATTTAGAAAGTTTAAAATCTCGTAATTTATTATAATAATCTGACAATTGTGCACCTGCACTAGCTTTATCTGCAGTTAAAAGAATTTTATCAAATATATTTTTCCCTTCTAAAATAGAAGCTTCAATATTTCCATTATACTTCCCAAGATTTTCTTTTCTCAATTCCGCAATAAAATTATCAACTCGTGCAAGCTCTCTTTCTTCAATAATATCATCAAATAATGACCGAACTTTTCTTTTTATTTTGTTATTTTCTTTTTCTGTCGATCCTTGATTTATCAAATCTATCATACTTATTATATGCTCATCATTTTCTCCATTATATTCAATCATTATTCTTTCAAATTCCTGATCAACTTCAGATAACGTTCTACTTCCACCGCCAGCACCTGATTGACGACGAAGTTTTTCAGCCTCTTTTTTTACACGTTCATGCTCTTCCTGTGAAACATATAGACTCAAATCAACAGCAGCAGCTGATGTTCTTGACGATGACTCCTCATCTCGTGATCCAAACGATGGGGAACGATCGGCTGCTAGACGGCTTTCAGCTTCTTTTCTCGCCTCTTCCCATGCAATTTTTCTCTCCTCTTCCCGTGCAATGATCGCAATCATTTTTTTTTCGTATTCGTGATATGTCGCTAAGCGTTGACGTGGCTCCCCTTTTAGTGAGATATCAATCAACTTTTCTTTAACAGCCTTAATAACACCCTTTAAAATCTGCAATTGATTTTTTACAAGTAGACTACGCTCACATCGCGTAATCTCAGAATCAATCAACGCCAATATTTGCGCATATTCAGCATCTGATAATCTATGTAGTGCCTGCGCAATGCTATATATATAATTTGTGTAAAAACCAACGCGTTCATGACGAATACTTAATTCTGTCAGATAATGCTTTGTGGCTGTCGATATCATAATATGCAATATTTTTTTTGCTGAATCTGCATTATTTAAAACATCCTCACCACTCTTAAATTTTAATGTTGCATATTCTTTTGTATGAACTAAAAATTCGTCCCGATATTGTTGGTACTCATCAATACCCCCTTGTGCTGCCTTACGTTTAACACGTTCTATTAATTTCTTATGATTGTCAACATATCCCTTAAATTCATCACGGGAAACCGTCGCCGAAAAACCAATCGTTGACAATGAACACAATACACAGGTAGATAACAAAAAAGTCTTTAGTTTCATTACGAATACTCCATACGAAAATTAATATTATTTCATGGTACAATCGTAACGCGGGATTGTTAAAAAACAGTTAATCGGACGATATTTTTTTGAATGTTGTTTTGTGTTCAGTGCGTATACCCATTTAACGCTTTAAAGCCTGACTTTCCAGCGCTTCAATCATACCGCGCAGGGTTTGAATATCTTGTCTAAAGACGATCTGTCGTTTGAAAAAACCAAATAAGTTACGCCGCATGCCTGGTTTTTTCGATTCTGTTCGCCAAAAATGGGTGTGATCTAATTTTTCCTCAAGAAAAGTCAAAAAGGCATCAACATCAGCGGCGGTTGCTGGCGGTGTTTTACCATGTTGCCAAAATGGAATCGTTGCGTTTTGTTTTTGAAAAAGTTCATACAAAATAATACCAACGGCATGGGAAAGATTTAACGATGAACATTCAGGGTTAACAGGAATGTGCAGGGTTTGCTGACATAAGGCAATTTGATCGGTGGTTAGCCCTGTCCGCTCGGGCCCAAAAAGAATGCCAACAGGACTTGGAAGCGTTGAATAGGAAGCCGCAAAGGAAAACGGCGTCGCATGATGTTTAATCACATCACGGGGCTGCGCCGTCGTGCCAATAACCGTACAACAATCGTGGGTTGCATCCTGAATGGAATCAAAACAAATTGCATTCGTTAAAATAGGATGTGCACTAACGGCCATTGCAATGGCTTTTGAATCATTTTTATCGGCAAGCGGCATAACAAGACGAAGGTGTGTTTGGTTGAAATTTCCCATCACACGCGCAACTGCACCTAAATTCTCGGGTAATTGCGTACCAACTAAAATAATGCGCGTAGACATCGTTTCTAAAATCCCTTACAGTCGATCAAAATAATATTAATAGTGATAGAACCATGACATCAGCTTGGCATGCAACTGTTTTAACACTTTTCCCTGAAATGTTTCCAGGACCACTTGCGCATTCAATCGCAGGGAAAGCATTAGCCCGCCAGAAATGGCATTTTGATACCATCAATATTCGTGATTTTGCACATGATAAACATAACACTGTTGACGACACACCCTATGGGGGCGGCGCTGGTCTTGTGATGATGGCAGACGTTGTACATGGTGCGTTATGCGCCGCTGAAACGTTATACGTGGAAAAAGCACCGCCACAGTATATTTATGTTACACCACGCGGGACACCTTTAACACAAGCTACAGTTCGTACGCTCAGTCAGAATCCATCAGGCGTCGTGATTTTGTGTGGACGTTACGAAGGCATTGATGATCGTTTAATTGAATATTGGCGTGAGGAAAAAGGTCTCATTGAAATAAGTCTTGGTGATTATGTGCTTTCGGGCGGTGAAATAGCGGCCATTACTTTGATTGATGCATGTGTTCGTTTATTGCCAGGTGTGCTTATTAAAGAAGAGGCAAAAACATCCGAAAGTTTTGAACTAGACTTATTAGAATTTTCACAGTATACTAGGCCTCGTATTTGGCAAAATAAGGTCGTGCCCGAAGTTCTGTTGTCGGGTGACCATTCAAAAATCGCTGCATGGCGACAAAAATCAGCAGAACAAATAACAAAAGAACGCCGACCTGATATTTGGAAGGCATATGATAATCAGAGGACAGGCACCACGCATGCAAATAGCGGCGCAGGTAGTTCGTTCACTGCCAAAGGAGACTAAATAATGAATTTACTTCAGACGCTTGAGCATGAGCATCTATTAAAATTAGCTGAAAATAAAGTATTTCCCGATTTTCGCGCAGGTGACACAGTTCGTGTGCACGTGAAAGTTGTTGAAGGCGAACGTGAACGTATTCAGCCTTATGAGGGCGTTGTACTTGGGCGTAAGAACCGTGGTATTAATTCTTCGTTCCGCGTGCGTAAATTATCGAATGGAGAAGGTGTTGAACGTGTGTTCCCTCTTTATTCACCGAATATTCGTGTTGAACTCATTCGTCAGGGTGATGTTTGCCGTGCGAAATTGTATTACCTTCGCGGTTTGACAGGTAAACGTGCACGTATTGCTGAACGTCGTCGTGATGTGAAAAAGCCAGCGGCACCAGCAACAACAGCATAAGTATTTGCTTAAATAGCCTTTAAACCTACGTACTATTTTAGTCGTAGGTTTTTTTACGCTTTAAAATCCAAAGACTGTCTGGCTTCACTATATACCTCTAAAAAATAATGCTTCATTTTTCGAAGGGCACGCACCTCAAGCTGTCGCACACGCTCCTTCGTAATACCTAATGTTTTACCAATATTCTCCAGTGTTTCAGGTGTATGATTTAAACGGCGTTGTATAATGATATGAACCTCCCTTGGATTTAAAACTTCCATTGCTTTTTCAATCCAGTGGTTATGAATAAATTTACTTTCAAGAAGCGTGCTTTCTTCTTCAGGTGTGGGACGCTCATCTTTAATTGAGGCTATCCACTCTTCTTCGGAATGCAAAGGTGCCATGCTTAATGAAAAATCATGATTAATAAGTCTATTTTCCATTTCAACAACATCATTAAGCGACACATGTAAAAGCTTAGCAATCTCAGCATGCTGATCATACGACATCAAATCATCAGACATGTGTGATAATTGATTCTTCAATCGTCTTAAATTGAAAAATAACATTTTTTGAGACGTTGTTGAACCCGTTCGAACAATTGACCAATTGCGAAGGACGAAATCCTGAATAAAGGCACGAATCCACCATTTTGAATAAGTTGAAAAACGCACATTACGCCCAGGGTCAAAACGCTGAGCCGCATGGAGGAGTCCTAAATTACCCTCCTGAATTAAATCATTCAAAGGCAATCCATAATATCTAAAACGAATGGCTGTACTAATCACAAGTTTGCCGTAAGATGAAACAATTTTTGCAAGTGCTTTTTCGTCCCGATGATAATACCAAGCATGTGTGAGTTCATATTCTTCATCTGGACTTAACAAAGGGATTTTCATTGCCCCTTTTATAAAGGTCAAATCAGATTGATAGGTTTGTGAGCCTGCATGTTCCATTTGTTGACACTTTATAAGAATATAAATAAAATATTAATACACAATAGTTAATATATAATTAATAAATATAAATATAATTATTAATAATAATTGAAAATATATAATCTCACACAAAAACCAAAAAATTAATGCCAAATTAATAAAATCATCCATTATATTAACAAAATTTTAATTAAATAATCTGATTATAAGGATATACACCTACGAGTGACGTTAAATGGTCATCTCTCTCTGTGATATGACGTTAGGAAAAGATTATTTTATGAAAATTGTGATTATATTAATTGTGGCAATTCTTGTAATTGTTGGTGGTGGTGCGGCGGCAATATTCTTAACGCCCCTTAAAGATAAATTATTTCCTCATGCTGAACAAAATACCAAAGATATGAAAAAGGGAAAAGAACCTGAAAAAGCAGAGGAATCAATCAATTTACATGAGATTCTGTTTATTCAACTCCCCGAGGTTTTAATTAACTTAAAACCCACAAAGGGACGTAGCGCAATGCTGAAAGCAACGTTCATTGTCACGTTAACCAACGCAAAAGATCGTGAAGTAGTTGATCATCTAAAACCTCTTATTATGGATCAATTCCAAACTTATCTTCGTGAATTTGAAGTTGCTGATTTACAAGGTGCTGCGGGACTTGAACGTATTCGTCAAGAACTCAAGAACCGCCTCATCAACCTCGTATCCCCCATTAAAATTCGACAAATTCTCTTTAAAGATTTTTTGATTCAATAGGATTGTACACATATGTTTGATGATGAAAAAGAACCTTTAGACAATGATACAACGATACCAGTGGATGACGCAGCTGATCGATCCGATACAGCCTCTATTGATACAAACTCCACTGATAACGCCTCCATTGACGCATCCTCTACTGATATGCCCTCCTCTGAAATTCTGCCTGAAACACCTCACACAGAATCCCAAGATCTTTTCTCAGAAAGTGATTTTGAACCTAACACATCTGAATCATTAAGTCCTGCCCCCATCTCAGATAGCGAAATTGATAGCCTTTTAGGTTTTGGATCAGCCTCAGGCGATGATAATGCACGCGATCTCAATCAATTTGAAATTGATAATTTACTTGGATTTGATTCACATTCCTCTAAAAATAAGTCATGCACAGGTATTGACGCGATTCTTAATAAATCAACGGTTTATTTTGAACGCCTGCCAATGCTGGAGGTTGTTTTTGACCGATTGCTTCGTTTGTTGTCAACAAGTCTCCGTAACTTCACTTCTGATAATGTTGAAGTTACCCTTGAATCCATGCGTGCCACACGCTTTGGTGACTACTTAAATTCAATTCCATTGCCCGCAATGCTGGGTGTTTTTAAAGCCGTCGAATGGGAAAACCAAGGCTTACTCGTCGTTGATAGTTCTTTAATTTATTCAATTGTCGATGTACTTTTAGGGGGACGTCATGCGGTCACAGCCTCCAGAATTGAAGGACGTCCCTATACAACAATTGAACGTAACTTAATTGAACGTCTTATGACCGTTTTTTTAGATGATTTAGGCGCATCGTTTGAACCAGTAAGCCCTGTTAAGTTTCAATTTGAACGCCTTGAAATCAATCCCCACTTTGCCACCATTGCGCGCGCAACAAATGCTGGCATTTTAGTAAAACTGCGTTTTGAAATTGATGATCGTGGTGGTCGCATCAACTTGATGTTACCTTACGCAACAATCGAACCCGTTCGTGATTTATTATTACAAAATTTCATGGGCGAGAAATTTGGTCGCGATCCTATTTGGGAAAACCACCTAACACGTGAAATATGGGAAACCGAAGTAACCTTTAATATTGAACTTGACCAAGCCGTTGCACGACTGGCTGACGTTCTTTCATGGAAAGTCGGTGACAGTATTCACTTTAAAGCAACACCAACCTCTCTCGTCACAGCAATTAGCGGAGAGCACCCTCTTTTCAAAGGGATTGTTGGACAAAAGAATGGAAAAGTTGCCATCAAAATCGAAGAAAATCTAATGAATACAAAACTACACGATGAACAATCACAAGGAGACTCACGATGACCAATATGCTTTTTGATATTTTTATAGCAAGCCTTTTAGGAATGGCCATTATTTTTTGCTGGCGTTTAAATGTGCGCCTTCAAAGTATGCGCAAGATGGGTGCAGATTTATCACCTTTTATGAAAAATTTAGCTAGCTATTTACACCATATATCAGGAACAATTGATAAGCTAAAATATATAGCAGATACAAGTCATCGTAGATTAAATGAACAAATTCCAGCGGCAACAGCACTTAAAGATGATTTTGATATTTTATTGGAACATAGCGAGAAAATGGCAAGAAGACTTGATGAAGTCATTGAAAAAGCGCAACAAATGGATCGTCAATTACAACACACCTTAACATTGGTCGAAAAAAGCCGTCATATGGATGACGTTCGTTGTCGAAATACCATGAATACTCATTTAACGGATCGTATATCAGCAGCATCGTCATCGTGCGAAACAGTGCCTCAACAACCTGAGTCACCAACGATAAAAAATGTGGAATGGGAAGAAATGGGCGCCTACAGCGATACACCTATCGTCCCCCCAACAGCACAAGACCATCAGAAAAATCAATACGATCATCCCTATAAAGCATCATCACGACATACGTCAACGTTTAATGAACATCTTAAAAACGACACATCATTTGAACGTCGTGGACGCAATCCCTTTACAATGGGTGATTTTGATAACCATGAAACCGATCAGACAATAATGGGAAAAAGAATTAGCCCGTATACAGAACCATCAACGGCTTATCGTACGGACGGCATCATGAATAAATTAAAAGGTCTTCGGTAACATCAAGATTGCGATTATATGGCCATCCCAAAAGCATATCAGGCAAAAAGCCAACACATGAAAACACCCACCCGTCAAATGGTGAATAGTGATCATCTGAATGTGCCTATCGATATCTATGCACCACTGGGCGAACAAACACGTAATCCATCATTACATCAAACAAAAGCGACTTCATTATATCGTTATACAGATTTGAAATTGACTCAAAAACGACGATATATATGGTTCGGAATTATGTGTGCCATTTGTATTTTAATCGGAAAAGTCGCTATAATTATCGATAAGTGGGAACATAATAACTATCCCAATAAAAGCTTTTTTACATTCTCAGTAGGCAAAAAGACGAGAGCTGCTGAATCACCTTCAGAAAAAAAAGAGACGTCTGATCAAAATAAAACAGATATATCAACAGGCGCAACACCTGATAATGCACATCAGCCATCCTTAAGCACGACTGCAAAAGATGAGAAAGCCATTAAACCTGCGCAAAAAAGTGTTGATGAGACACCCATAAAATTTGATCCACTTGCCATCAGCTCTGAAAAAGAAATTGAATACTTATCCAAATTAGCGGCACGTCGCGCCGAACTCGATAAACGAGAAGCACTGTTACTTGAACGTGAAAAGGCGCTTGAAATTACAGCCAAAAAGCAAAAAGAAAAAAATGAAGATCTAAAGAAATTAAAGGAATCCATTGAAGCGGCGCTTGGCAAAACAGATAAAGCACAAACGGATCGTTTCTCAAAACTTGTTAAAATATATGAAGGTATGAAACCTAAAAGTGCTGCACAGATTTTTGATCGTATGGATATCAGTATTTTAAAAGAAATTACCCCCCTCATGAATCAACGTAAAATATCGACAATCATGGAGCAAATGAATGTCGTGAAGGCAAAAGAATTAAGCCTCGCCCTTGCGAATGACCGCAATCCTTTTGCACATACAAAAAATGAGAATGCAAACACGAAGAAAAAATAAGTGATTTTTCAGCCTAATGATAAATATTCCCTTATCGATATATCATATTTTCATTTACGATAGGGGCAACAATACGTTAGGATTTGCTCACAGATTAAGTTAATAAATAATGAGAAAAATATGGTTCGTGTTCGTTTTGCCCCTAGTCCCACAGGTCTTCTACACATTGGTAATGCGCGTGCAGCGGTGTTGCCATGGCTGTTTGCCCGTCATCATAAAGGTGAGTTTATGCTTCGTCTGGATGACACGGATCGTGAACGATCGACGGATGCTTTTGCTGCCGCTATCCTTGATGACATGACGTGGCTTGGACTAAGCTATGATTTATCAGCTAAACAGTCCGATCGTTTTGATCGTTATCATGAAGAAATGCAAAAATTAATAGCCTCTGGTCGTCTTTATCCATGCTATGAAACGCCTGAGGAATTGGATTTTAAACGTAAACGATTATTGGCTAAGGGTGAGCCCCCCATTTATGACCGTGCAGCATTAACATTAACTGATGCCGATCGCACAAAATATGAAGCCGAAGGGCGTAAGCCCCACTGGCGTTTTAAATTAATGCCTGGAAAGATTGCCTGGAATGACCATATTCGTGGTGCGGTTGAATTTGATAGTAATCGCATTTCAGATCCTGTGCTTGTACGGGCTGATGGTGTTTATTTATACACGCTTGCCTCTGTGATTGATGATGTGGATTTTGGAATTACGCATATTGTACGTGGCGAAGACCACGTCACCAATACAGCAACACAAATTCAATTATTTGAAGCGATTACGGGCAATCCATGCACGGTAGAATTTGCACATTTTACATTGTTAGTCGACAAAAATGGTCAAGGACTTTCAAAGCGTTTGGGCAGCCTTAGCTTGCAATCGATGCGCGAAAAAGGGTTATCCCCTATGGCAGTGAATTGTTTAATGGCACGCCTTGGTACATCACTCCCTGTTGAACCTGCTTTATCACTCGATGATTTGGCACAAACATTTAGTTTTTCTATTTTTAGTCGCACTGCCCCCCATTTCGATGACCATGATTTAGATATTTTGAATCATAAATTACTAACAATAACACCATATGAACATGTAAAGGATCGTCTTCCACATACCATTAATGCCCCTTTATGGGAATTGATTCGTGGCAATTTAGAATCAATGGACGATATCGCTCATTGGGGCAAAATTATTGGTGACGATCTTGATGTAACAACGCATGAGGACTCGGATTACATAAAAGAAGCATGTGATGCTTTGATAGCGCTTAGTAATGCCCCATGGGACACAACAACGTGGAGTCTTTGGACAAATACATTAAAGGAAAAAACAGGTCGTAAGGGACGCGCTCTATTTATGCCACTTCGCCAAGCGTTAACAGGATTTGATCATGGTCCTGAAATGAAAGATTTACTGCCTTACATCGGACGTGACCGCGCGATTGCCCGCTTAACAAAAGCAATTGGGTAATTGCTGAATAGAGGAAGAAATGACATGACACGTCAGGGAAAGTTCATCACATTTGAAGGGTGCGAAGGGTCTGGCAAAACAACGCAGTCAAAGCGTTTATTTGATCATTTAAAAGCGCTTTCTCCAGAAACAGGAATTGATGTTTTATGGACCAGGGAGCCTGGCGGCAGCCACGGGGCAGAAGAAATTCGATCACTCCTTGTTAAGGGGGATGTTCATCGCTGGGCGCCATCAACCGAAGCTTTATTGATGTTTGCTGCCCGTGATGATCATTGGAAAACGTGTATTGCCCCTGCTTTAGCGGCTGGAGTATGGGTTATTTGTGATCGTTTTGCTGATTCAAGTTATGCATACCAGGGCTATGGCAAAGACGTTTCCCTTGATTTACTTGATACACTTTATGCACACACGGTTGGCACAACGCGCCCTGATCGAACATATTTATGTGATGTGCCCGTTGATGTTGGGCTGATGCGTGCAAATACCCGCATGTCGACGCACCAGTCAAAAGAAGATCGATTTGAAGGGTTAGGACGCACATTCCATGATCATGTACGTAATGGATTTTTATCACTATCAGCGCAAGAACCAAAACGTTTTTGTGTGCTTGATGGAACGCTTGATCCCGATGTAATCGCTAGTCATATTTGGCAGGATATAGAATGTTTGATATCACCTATAGTCCGTGGCTGATTCTAGCCCTTGTTGGATTAATTTTCTTTCGCCCTGATGATTGGCAAGATTTGGCTTTTCATGGTGGACGTTTCGTTCGGCGTGTACGTGCCTATATATTGGAATGGCAAGAATATATTGAATTCACAGAAATTGATGATACAGAGGATAATGCTTCAGTTTTAATAATCAATGATACAACAATACGCCAAAACACGATTTGGCCGCAGACTGCGCTGTGCATAGGTGTTTGTGTGCCTATAAAAATAGGGCAGCACAGCCATTCAATTTCTGTGCCGCCACATTGTTAGAATTTGTGCAAAAATAAGCGCCACGATTATATTTTCCTTTTCCTTGCCATGACGAGCCCGAAAGGCGCGGCTATTCAGGAAAACAACCCTAAATCACCACAAAAGTCTTCGGCTTTTTCGTGATAACGGTAGGTTTGAATCGTGTAATTTATTTTTGCATCGTTCCTTAATAAAAACTATCTATCATCATCTCCATCATAGTCAGATTGACTAAATTGTGTTGGGCTGGCATTAGCCGAATGACCAGCAAGACCAAGATTAGGAGAACTACTCGGTGTTCCTACCATAATTGATGATGCCATAGGATCTGGAGTAGAGGGAAAGCCATCATTATAATCAGGAATATATCTAAATTCATCATCACTTACATTATCATTACGCACATCATATTGCACAAGCTCTTCTTCAGTCTCAAGATATTTCCGACGCTCTTCTTCCAAACGGTCAATTGTTTCCTTAACGTACTGGCGAAATTGCTCTTCGATATGTTTAACTTGATCAGTAAATTCTTTATAATAATGATCCTTAACTATATTTTGCATTGATTCGTACATTGATTGTTTTGAGAATGGCGCTACTGCACCAATACTATTTTGTATTATACTACGAAGAGAACCATGATTTTGAATAAAATCTCTGTACATATATGAATGATTATATGTCGGGAAAATTCTATTAATCAATGAGCTATACGGATCAAATCTTTTAACCAGCGCCTCAAGATTGTCAAGTTCATCTGAAAAAGATACGCGAATATCTTCGGATAATACTAATTTCCATTCCGTATCAAATGCTATAGAAAAAAATGTTTGTTGTGTTGTTAAGTCAACATCAAAGTCAGAGGAGAAATGATTTACGCCCACGTGATATGTTACAGGTTTTGTTTTTCTGGGAAGACCACTGTCAGGCGCGTAAATTGCCTCTAAAAACATTATCAATCGCTTCGCTTTTATTGAATGTTCATCTAAGAAAACAGCATATTGTCCATATTTTTCATATACTTTTCGTGCATCAGAAATAGAAATCTCACGGAATTTCGATGTCGTTTCATCAAGTGTATCGGTGCCTGACAATTCAAGTGCACCCACAAAATCAAACTGTATAGCAGCAAGATCATTATAATGCATGGCAATCTGCGAATAAATTTCAGCCATAACTTCAATTGGATCTGATGATAGCTCTTTAGTTACACATGACTTGACAAAAACTTCGTAATCAGCATGAACACGAGAAGCGCTATCTTTAAAAGATTCACCAATTGTAAGTGGATCAAAGGTTTGACGCACACCAGTCGTTGCGCCCGATTCTTCAATTGAAAGACTAGAAATCATGGCGTGTACATTTACTGTAATAATGTTTACCATCAAAAGCGCTGGCAATAAAATATATTTCACAAAAAACCTCATATCTATAAATTTCAAATTTATGATAAATTAATCTGATGGCATTTGAAAAGAATAAAAGAGGGATTTTGAAAAAAGAAAAAAGATAATCACTCACCTCTCTCTGTCTACCTCGGGCTCTACCCGAAAATATAGATGCCCAGATCAAGTCTGGGCAAAACGTCTGTGGTGAGCGATTACGAAAGAAGACTTATTCTGAACGCGTATGCGACGTTTTCATGACAACAGCATCATGTGTTGCTGGCTGCCCATCTAATGAATGAACATAACGAATAGGCGTCTTTTCCTGTATAGGATGAACGCCTAATATAGGGGCAATTTTCTCAATCAAACGCCCTCCCGTTGGCGCCGCATTCCATCCAGCAGCCGCATAATGATAGGTTTCCTTACTGGCTTTTGGATCATCGAGCATGACAATGACCATATACTGAGGGTCAGATAAAGGAAATGCCCCAACAAACGACGTTGTGCGCCTATTTTTATTATAACCACGACCTTCTTTTTGATAGACCGTCCCTGTTTTGCCCATAACTTCATAACCATCAACATTCGCTTTACGTGATCCACCATGCGTTGCGACAAGGCGAAGCATTTCACGAACCATATGCGATGTTTTTGATGAAATCACCCGTTTTGTTTGTGAATGTTCTTGAATAAGTTGCGCACGTTCTTCATCTGACTTAAAAAGTAATGTAGGCTGAACAGCAATACCATCATTAACAATTGTCCCTACAATGGATAGTGTTTGAAGAGGGGTAATTGAAATACCATAACCATAAGATGCTGTGATAAGTGTCGGCTCTTTCCACGTCGTCGGAATCAATGGACTACTTACTTCAGGAATTTCAAGGTGCGTTGGCTGCATAACGCCCAATTTTTTGAAATAGTCTTTTTGTGTTTTAATACCAAATTGCAAAGCCATTTTAATTGACGCAATATTCGATGAGTAAACAAACGCCTCCGTTACAGTCAGACCACGCTCTTTACCTTTAAAGTCACAAATTTTAAATTTCCCTAATTTATAAGGGGCGCTCGCATCATAAACTGTGTAAGGCGTTGCTGTACCACTATCAAGGGCAATTGTTGAGTTTACAATTTTGAAAATGGAACCTGGCTCATAAACGCCCAGGGTATTACGATTAAAAATGGCTTTCGTTTCACGTAAATTACTAATTTTATTCGGATCAAAATCAGGTAACGATACCATCGCGAGGAGCTCGCCCGTTTTAATATCCATAACCATTGCGTTCGCACCAACGGCATTAAATTCAGTAATTGCGTTAATCAGCACATCGCGCACAATATGCTGAACACGAATATCTAACGATAAACGAATAGGCTGATTCGATGTCGTCAACTCTTTGTTGAAGAACTTTTCAATACCCGATAACCCCTCATTATCAATACCACAATACCCTAACGCATGGGATGGTAATGGACCATAAGGATGAACACGTTTAAAATCTTTTTGCAAATAAACACCTGGTATACCAAGTTCATTCACGGCTTGCTGTAAACGTGGAGGAATATGACGAATAAGCCACGTAAATCCTTTGCCTGACGAAAGACGTTTAAGAATTGTTTTATACCCAACATCTGGAAATAATGCCGATAATTTTGTCGCAGCATCTGTTGGATTAAGAATAACTTTTGGATTTGCATAAAGGGATGCCGTGACCAAATGTGTTGCAAGAATATTTCCATTACGATCGTAAATATCAGCGCGTGGCATAGGATTAATATCGGTAAGTGCAACAATAGCATTACGTTTTGACGTTCGAATCGCCATGACATCCACGAGACGCCCCGCAATTGTCACAAACGAAACACACATAATAATGCCTGCCGCAAAAACACGTTGACGCGCCATTTCCAACAAGGATGCATGATGGATGGCTTCTTTCCATAATCCTAAGTGCTTATTAAGGGCAACCAATGGCTTTTGCATAAACTTTCTCATAAAGAAAATTCCTTTGCTTCAACCGTATCCATGTATGCGTCAAGAGAATTAGGCGCCGTTTCTGCATATCGATCAACAGGCTTAGATGGCTCTATCTCTTGGGCGGGAACGTGCGGCGTTTGTGCATGCTGCGCTTGTGGTTGAAGCGTATGCGCTGATTGTGTTTGAGGATACGGAGAACTCGTCATATCTTGGAACGTAACAAGTTGACGACTATTTACCGATTTTAACTCAGGTAAATACTTATGACAGAGAGCCTGCAGGCTTTTTGGCTCGTTTAAATAAGTCCACTCAGCCTTTAAAACATGGATCGCATCTTGATTTTCTCTGATTTCCTTTTGAACACGCTGATGATTAGCCTCAAGCGCAATCACTTCATATTTAACACGAAATAAACCGATACCAACAAAAACAGCAAGCGTTAAGAGTAAAAATGACGACCGTGTTAACATGAGCTACCTCTTTTGTGTAAAGTGGCCGCACGTAATTTACCCGAACGCGAACGTGGATTCGCAGCTATTTCATCGGAAGATGGCGCAACAGGTTTACGTGTTAACAAATCAAACGATGCATCGCATGTATCGAGCCATGGATTCTCGTTTTTAAAAAACTGTTTACATAAACGATCTTCAAGTGAATGAAAGGACACAGTTATGAGTTTCCCCTGATTTTTTAAGGCACGGACAGAAGCGCGAAACGCTTGATCTATCTCTATTAACTCATTATTAACGAAAATACGCAAGCCCTGAAATGCACGTGTTGCAGGATCAATACCATCTTTTCGATAAACAATTTTTCGAATACAGTCAGCCAACTGAAGTGTACGTGTAAAAGGTGTGTTTTTGCGCACATCAACAATAGCACGTGCAATCTGTCGTGATTTTGGCTCGTCCCCATATGTATAGAAAATTGAGGCAAGATCTTCTTCAGAATAGGTATTCACAACATCAGCTGCGTTCAATGGCATGGATGGCGTCATACGCATATCAAGGGGACCATCAAGACGAAATGAAAACCCACGTTCAGCCGTATCAAACTGGTACGATGACACACCAAAGTCAAAAACGATACCATCAAACATTTCATCATTAAAAAGAGTCGGGATATCTGAAAATGTTCCTTTATGAAAAAAGAATCGATCGGGAAATTCAGACTTTAGAGCCTGACTCCGTATTTCAGCCTCTGGGTCACGATCAAGGGCATGCACAATACATTTCGAGGTCTCAAGTATAGCACGTGTATAACCCCCCCCACCAAAGGTTCCATCCAAATAAATCCGCCCTGCCGCTGGTGAAAGCGCCATAAGCATGGGATGTAATAACACAGGAATATGACCAGAAACTTGCATAAAAATTGAAGACAAAAAGTAAAAAATTAAATGAACATTATACCTATAGCATGTGAATAAAGTAATCGCAAGAGATGAATACCATTTTTTTCATTAGAAATAGATTTTTGAATTCTTATTATTAAAGACTTTCCTTCAAATCTTGCGTGTTAAAATTCTTTATACTGTTTGCACACGCCACCAACGCCTGTTATTGTAGCGTAAAATTACAAAAATGAATCATTAGATGACAGGTCTTTTTATTACATCCAGTCGTATAGGTGATGCTGTTATGACGCTTTCAATTATTGAAGCGCTACGCAAACAATCTCCTAATATGACCTATTGTGTTGCCGCTGATCCATTAGTTGCCAGCCTTTTTGAAGATGATCCGCAATGCCTTCGCATTATTCCTTTTCCTAAAAAGAAAGCCTCACTCCACTGGTTTCACCTTTGGCGACACTGTATTGGAACCTCATGGGATTGGATTGTTGACACAAGAGGGTCGGCGATTAGTTATATGCTGAAAACCAAAAAACGTTTTTGCTGGCACGCTGATCAACAGGATCGTCGTCCTAAGATTGAGCAATTGTGCGCAATGGTGAATGTACCTGCCACACCAGCGCGTATTCACATAAATAACGATCGCCAAGCACGGCTACGCCATCTCTTACCAGAGGCACCTATTTTTGTCGTTGCACCCGTTGCTAATTGGATTGGGAAACAGTGGCCTATTGATCGTTTTCGTGAAATCATACAACGGTTTTGTGATACGTATAAGGACGCGCATATCTTTGTTCTAGCTGCACCATCTGAAGCCGACCAACTGGATCCCTTACGTGATTTGCCAAAAGATCGTGTGACATTTAGCACGGATATCACCGCTACACATCAGCTTAATCTGCTCGATATGGCAGCACTTATCGCCCGTGGCAAGCTATTCCTTGGGAATGATTCGGGATTAATGCATATGAGCTACGCCCTAGACGTGCCTGTTGTTGGGTTGTTTGGTCCTTCACGCGATACTATATATGGCCCCTACCCACGCGCACAACACACCGTGATTCGCATCCCTCTAAGTTATGATGAATTAGTACAAACGCCAGGTTTTTCACATAAAAGCCACGAATGTTATATGATTGCTCTTAACGTTGACGATGTTTGGTCAAGCATTAAAATGGCTTACGATAAAATCAGAATGGAAACCCCTATAATTGAAAGCACTCTGACATGAAGTTCTTAAGAATTAATCAAAAACTTAAACGAATATTACCCATAATAGGTGGTGTTCTTATAGCTGATCAGCTCACAAAACTTGCTGTACTTTGGGCAATCACAAAGGGTCAAGTGATTTATGTAACGTCTTTTTTTAATCTTGTCCTTACATTCAACACGGGCGTCAGTTTTAGCCTCTTTCAATCAAATGGAATGCTTGGCTTATGGTTACTTATTTCCATTGCTATTGGTTTATGTCTTTGGCTTTGCGTGCTGATCAAACAAAGTCATGATAAAAATGAACAAATTGCCTTTAGCGTGATCATTGGCGGCGCCATAGGTAATATAACCGATCGTTTTCTGTATGGTGGTGTTGTTGATTTTCTTGATTTTCATATTAAAAAGCACCATTGGCCTGCATTTAACATTGCTGATTCAGCTATTGTTGTAGGTGCTGTTATCATTTTATGTGCACAGCTATGGCATTCTTTTCAAAATAATGCTAAACGTACTAGTAATATACGTAATAAATCCCCTAAACAAAGAGATCGATAACAATGTTAACAAAAAATGTTGTATGTGTGACCACCCTTTCTATTGCCTGCGTCATATTATTAAGTGGATGTGATTCATTCCGGAGCACTTTTGGACTCGATCATTATCAGGCAGATGAATTTAATGTCGCCAATCATAAACCACTGAGTATTCCACCAAGTTATGACTTAATGCCACCCAACGCAACAGCATCCTCTGATGCCATGCAAAGTCGTGGTGAAGTATCCACAACACATCAGGCACAAAAAGTACTCCTTGGGCACACGACTGAAAAGAGAGATACGCAATCAGTTGGCAGCACAACAATCACCGAAAAGGCATCGACCAAACAAATCGCCGATAAAAATATTCGTGAGAAAGTCGCAAATGAAGCTAAAGATAGCAGTGAAACCGATAATCCTTTAGCGGATAAATTAGCAAAATTAGGGGCAACCATTAAAGAAAATGCAACACGCACGTCAAATGATCACGCTGATGCATCTGAAACAAAAGAGATCGTTCAGACAGCGACAGCTGCGTAATATAAACATTTGGCAATAAGAAACCGAGTAAATTATGAACCATAGGTCATTATATATTATCTGCCTTAGTGGTGCTTTAATCAGTATGGAGACACAATTAATGGCAGACGAAATCATCACAACATCACCTAAACTCATTAAAATAGCGGCAACGTCGCCTTCTGTTAAAACGGCGCCTACAAAAACTGTCTCAAAAAATAAAACATCGACCACAAACCAACCAAGCAATAAGATGCCACTTACAAAAGCCCCCATTCATATCGAGGAATTTACCGCACAAAATAACCAACTTATATGGTTTGTGCCGAATCCAGAACTTGATCTCGTAACTGTTGGCTTTAGTTTTCAATACAGTGGACACCAATCAGATCCAGAAAACAAACCAGGTCTTACTGATTTCATGGTAACAATGCTGGGTGAAGGTGCGGGACCTTATGATAGCCAGGCTTTTAAAAAAATCTTGCTCGAAAAAAACATTCAGCTATCCATACAGTCAAATCAAGATCATATTACTGTTGTATTCCGAACAATATCGGCGAATATAAATGAGGCTTTTCGTCTTGTCAAATTGGCACTTACACAACCCAGCTTTATAGGGGAAGCACATACACGTGTGCGTCAACAGATAAGCGCATCGCTAATGCAGTCGCTTCATCGTCCAGAACAAATCGCACACGATAAACTCAAATCATCTATTTTTGGCAGCGATCATCCGTATGCCAAAAATACAAAAAAATCTCTTGATTGTTTATCCACAATCACGAACACAGATCTTGCTGAACATTTACGAAAGACCATTACGCGGGCGAATGTGAAAATTGCGGTTGCAGGAAACACGACTGAAGCTGAAATCAAGCAAAATATTGACGATTTAATGTCAGCGTTACCAAATGGACACGAAAAACAACAAAATTCAAATGGTCAATTACACGCCATAGGAAAGACAATTATTGAAGAAATGGACGTGCCGCAGACAGTCGTCATGTTTGCACATCCTGGTTTAAAACGAAGTGATCCAGATTTTTATGCAGCATTTTTACTTATTAATGCGTTAGGTGGTCATTTTGAATCACGTCTTTGGAATGAAATTCGCGAAAAACGTGGTCTTGCTTATTCCATTAATTTGTCTCTGTTCAGTCATAGATTAAAATATGGAATGATGGGAGCAACGGCCACAAAAACAGAGTCCGTTGAACAAGTGCTACAGCTTATTCGATCCCAATGGGAAGATGTTGCCCAAAATGGTATTACACAGGACGAACTGGAACTTCAACGTCAATATGTAATTGGGTCTTATCCTTTATCGTTCATCGAAACACCCGATGTCGTAAAAATTCTATTGGCCTACCAGGGAGAGGGTTTTCCAAAAACATACCTCAATGACCGTATTGATTATTTTAAAAATGTGACACTTGCTGACATAAAACGCGTTGCTAAACGTCTTTTAAAATCGGATCAACTTACATTCGTTGTCGTTGGAAAAAAGGTTTAGGTCTTATGTTTACGCATTTTAAAACATATATAACACTTTTGTTGATTGGATTAACAACTATGGCTGTTGCTGAGCAAAAACCATTAATTACCGCACAAACAAGCACACTTAGTAATGGTTTAAAAATTATTATTGTACCAAATGGCATTGCACCTGTTGTTAGTATTGGGGTTGTTTATAATGTCGGCACAGCTGATGATCCACTCGATCAAGTTGGTTTATCACATTTCCTTGAACATATGATGTTTAAAGGCACCAAACAAGTTCCAGGCGCACTCTTTAACAAACTTATTTTGCAACATGGCGGTCAAAATAATGCGTTAACGGAATTTGATTTTACGTTATATTACACGACTATATCCCTTGAATATCTTGACTTTATCCTAAAACTCGAAGCAGATCGCATGCGCAATTTGACCTTTACACGCGATGAAGTTTTATCGGAAATGGGTGTTGTTCTGGAAGAACGACGCATGCGTCTTGATAATAATCCATTTGGCATGTCTTATGAGTTATACTTACGTGCACTTCATCCACATCATCCTTATGGCGTCCATCCAATCGGTTATCCGCATCACATCAAGAAATATACGTTTGATTCTGTTCGCGCCCATTACGATACCTGGTATCGTCCAAATAATGCGACCGTGATTATTGTTGGTAAAATAACAATGGAAATCGCAAAACCAATTATTGAAAAATATTTCTCATCCATTAAATCAACGCCAATTCCCGCCCGTATTCGCCCGCAGAATCCACCACGTGAAGGAGCAACGCAAACGATTACCCAATATAATAAACGCAATTCCCTTGCAATGATTCATTATGCCTATGATGCACCGCATTTTAATAGCGAGATTGGCAAAAAGCATTACCATGCGTTAAAAGTATTAGCACATGTATTAGGCGGCACAAACACAACCGATTTTTATTATCAAATGGTTGAACGCCGAAAATTAGCAATTGATGTATCCTGTGATTATCACGGAGATGCGATTGACCCACAGGAGTTTTCAATTGAAGTTACAGCACCACCACATGCAGATATCCCCTTACTAAAAGAGGAAGTCAAAAGCTTTATCACTAATATTGTGAAAAATGGCACATCTGAAGATTCACTCATCCGTGCAAAAAGTGACTTAATCGCCAAACTTGCCTATCTAAAAGACGGCACAGAAAACCTACTTCATATCCTCTCGGAATATACAGCAAAAGGCTTTACGCTTGATGATATTAATGCATGGGCATCCAATATCAATAAAGTAACAATGAATGATATAAAAGAAGCGGCAGCGCTTGTTCTTGGTGTTGACCCCGCTGTGACAATGGAAGTTTACCCTGAAAAGAAAGAAATAAAGGCAGCTTAACGGTTCTTTATTGCTCCTCTCCTCAGATTATCTTAAGCCATTCGTGGCACATAATTTTTATGTAAAGGTCGTATTTAAAGTATGTGCGCACATCATTTGTTAAAGACTAAAAAGAAACCTAACCTAGCAATCATTTACCTTATTATGATTGGATTGGGTGTTGTAAGTGGTCTTACAAATATTACCTTTTTACAAACAACAGGACTGATCATTTCTGATATTTTTATTAAAATTTTTAAATGCATTAGCCTGCCAATTATCGCCCTTTCAATTATCGTGACTTTATCACAATACAATGCGGATAAAGACATGAAAGGTATCTGGCAAAAAACCTTATTTTATACAATTAGCACAACCATTATTGCGGCTGCCGTTGCCTGTGTATTATATCTAGTGATTACGCCCACAAACATTGCCGCTGTTGGTTATGTTGCATCAACAGCTGCCACCAAAGCATCCCAAGGTAATTATATGGATTATCTCACGCATTTAATTCCTAGCAACGTTTTTGCACCCTTTTTAGAACATCATGTAATGGGAGCGCTTTTTATCAGTATGATTGTTGGTATTGCCATTCGGTATATACCTGATACCAAATCACGCCAATCAATTACAAATTTTTTTAAGGGAAGTCATGGTATTTTTCTTGTTATAACAGGATGGGTTGTCAAAATTATCCCAATTGCCCTTTTTGGATTTATCACAACAACAATTGTTCAGCTTAAAAGTGGTGTTGATATTAGTGGTCTTGGCGGATATTTAGCAGTTGTTGTATTGGCAAATGTGATTCAGGGATTTGTTATTTTGCCAGGTTTCTTATACATAAATCATGTTAAACCGTTTAAAGCAATGCATGGCATGTTGCCTGCATTATCTGTTGCATTTTTCTCAAAATCATCCGCGGGCACATTGCCTGTAACGATGGAGACGGCTGAAAAAAACCTTAGTGTTTCGACCAAAGTCAGTCGTTTTGTGTTACCCCTTTGCACATCAATTAACATGAATGGATGTGCCGCCTTTATTTTTACAACCGTTATTTATTTAATGCAAAATAATGGCATGGAAGTTACGTTTATGACGATGCTTTTATGGATTTTCATTGCGACTATTGCGGCGATTGGTAATGCAGGTGTGCCAATGGGATGTTTTTTCTTAAGCGCGAGTTTGTTGACCAGCATGGATATACCAATTGCATTACTCGGTCTTATTCTGCCATTCTATAGCCTTATCGATATGATTGAAACCGCTCTCAATGTATGGTCTGATTCGTGTGTGGCGAAGGTAATTGATGTACAAATAGATGGATAACCCGCATACGTTCATTATCTTTAAATTTATAAAATCATCAGAAAATAGTATAATAATTGACATTTGATTGTTATTAGTAGCAAGATAATCATGATTTTATCAAAAAACCACCCATCTATACTCATCGAAAATGAAAACACCTATTTTTACCAAGGCAGTCGTCATAGCAAGCGTAGCGTGCCCATCCAGAAAAACAACCATTGGATGGTCGTGTCTGCTTCGCAGATTCGTCATGGCGGAAAATAGGCATCTTCATGTTCATTGGGTATATTTTTCACAAAAAACATTTAACACACTGTTGGAGAATTAAATAATGTCAGATATCGTTGGATACGTAACAGATGCATCATTTGAAAATGATGTTTTAAAGTCAGAAATTCCTGTACTTGTGGACTTTATGGCCGATTGGTGCGGTCCCTGCAAAATGTTGGCGCCCGTTCTAAATGAAGTTGCGCCCATGGTCGAAGGAAAAGTAAAAATCCTTAAGATGAATATCGATAACAATTCACACGTACCAGCCCAACTTGGCATTCGTTCAATTCCAACATTGATGCTTTATAAAGGGGGTAAAGTAATTGGAACATATAATAGCCCAATGAGCAAAACAAAGATGCTTGAATGGTTACAAAACGTTTAGGTTATTTTCGCAAGATTATTTATCATCCACCGTCATCACGAGGAGCATCGCTCCGTGGTGATCCAACGCTGTTGCGTCAGAAATGCCTGTTACGTCGAAAATGTTTGTTTTTCTGGATAGCCACACCAGCTTACGCTGGTTCGCCATGACGAAAAAAATGTGCAAAATAACCTACAATAGGTATAGCGGTTTTTATTTACCGCTATCTTTCCCCGCCTTCATTATCAGAACCAGAACCTTCTTCACCTGCACCAGCGCCTTCAGATGCGCTTGGTAGGGCAATTCCTTCTAAGAAATCAACTTGATCCATTTCGGCGACAAGCCCCTTTACGCGGTTGCATTCAGTTGCACAGGTGCCAATACCTGGTATCGCACCATTACGCGGGTTACGACTAAATGTCCCTTTGCGACAAGCCGCTTTTATCGCTTTATTTTTCACCTTAACATCTTCTGGATGATTTTCATCATGATTTTTGGGATCTATTTTGACCTTACTTGAATTGATGCAGGCATTTTCTTTATCAGTCACACATTTATTGCATTTTGTTTTCGCATCAGCAAGATCAAACGCCCATGCAATACGTCTGCATGTTTTGTTGATTGATTGATGCGCTTCTTCAAACGCAGCACGGTCAGGATCTGTTTGTTTAAGGGCTTGGCTATTCCATTGCCACCCTTTAATATAAGGATATGCAGGCGTTGGCGTTTTATACCGACTACAAAATTTACCCTGAAACGCTTTTGCAAACTTTTCACCTTTTAAAATAGACTCAGGCGTTGCAACACAATCAAGCTTAGTGGAGGCTAACGCCCACGTTTTAAGATCATTTGCCGATGCAGTCGCGCAATTTCCAACCTCTTCACTTGCCGCACTATACAGGGAGAACTGCGCCACAAAGAGAATCCAAAACAAGGTGTGCTTGATTGTATCGTGCCTGCTTATCATTATGTCGATTCCATATCGTTTAAAAATCATTTGTAATTAAATAGCTATAGCCTATGATACGAGTGTAAGATGAATATATTAAAAAATCATTAAGAGACTATCCTTCAAATACATACATTCATATCTTTCATTAAACCGTTTTTTGTAGACTTTATGGACAGACTTTTTTATGATTGACTTTATTTAAACACTGATTAAGTCCATGAAAAGGTTCATACCCATGACGCAACGCTTTTGTACCATTTTGAGTTTTTTGATTTGTTTGTTGCTCTTGTCAGGGTGTAAAGAAGATAAGAATTCTGCAAAAGAGACAAAAGACACCGTTATCACAGTTGTGACATCTGCTGATTATCCACCATTTGAATATTACATTAACAGTGAAATGGTTGGTTTTGAAATTGACCTGATGAAAGCAATTGCAAAAGAATTAAAACGTGACGTTATTTTTCAGGATGTTCCCTTTGAAAGTATTATTGGATCCTTGCAGTCAGCACGTGCCGATCTAGCAATCTCTGGCTTAAGCGCAACAGAGGACCGAAAGAAATTTGTTGATTTCTCAGCACATTACAATGAATCAAAAACAGTTATTTTGACAGATGATTCATCCATAAAAACAATCCATGATCTAAAAGGTAAAATGATTGGTGTTCAAATGGGAACAACTTACGAAACGAATTTAAAAGAATGGCAACAAAAAGTTGAGAATCTCCAGATTCAATCACTCAGCAAGGTGCCTGATCTCATTCAGAATTTTAAAGCCAAACGCATTGTTGGTATTATGCTAGGCATTGGTGAGGCAAAAGCAATTCTTGAACAGATAAAGGGACTCCGCATTGTCGATGTACCCGATACAGACGTATTTTATGCGATCGCCTTTCCTAAAGGGTCACCTTTATTAGCATCTGTGAATGCAGCAATTGAGAAACTTAAGGCAAATGGTACCATGAAAGTATTGCAAGATAAATGGTTAAAGGGATCAGTAGATGCTGCCTAGCCTTAATCTAAATTTTGGAATCGTTCTGTCACAATACCCTTATATTTTAGAAGGGGTTCTGGTTACCCTAAAATTCACATTACTGTCCATTTTATGTGGGCTGCCATTTGGGGTATTGCTCGGTGTTTGGAAGATTAGCACTGTTAAGCCATTTAAAATATTCGCCGATTTATACACATCAATTTTTAGGGGCACACCATTATTGGTGCAGCTGGGACTGATCTATTATGCAACGCCGCAATTAACAGGGTATACGATTACAGCGTTTGAGGCAGGCGTGCTAACGTTTTCACTCAATTCGGCAGCCTATATGTCCGAACATATTCGAACGGGCATACAATCTATTGATGGCGGGCAATGGGAAGCCGCGCATGCGTTAGGATTGTCACGTCTCCAAACATTTTATCATATTATTTTCCCACTCGCTGTACGTAATACATTGCCAAGTCTGGTCAATGAATTCATCAATTTATTGAAAGAGTCAGCCTTAATTTTCACCATTGGCGAGGCTGATCTATTCTTTCGAACAAAGGCCGTTGCAGCACAAAATTTCCTTTATTTTGAACCCTACATTGTAGCTGCCGTCATTTATTACGTTATGGTTTTGGTAATCAGTTTTTTTGCCAAACGGTTAGAACGGAGTCTTCGTTATGCTTAACGTAAATGCGTTATCAATTATTATTAATGAAAAGTCCATTTTGTCTGATATTTCGTTTGAGGCAAAAGATGGACAAATTATGGCCATTATTGGACCGTCAGGTGCAGGCAAGACATCGTTACTACGTTGTCTTGCTTTATTAGATACGCCAACACGTGGTGAAATGACATTTGGCGGGGCACCTTTATCAACAATGCAGGCTGGAAAGGTCGGCATTGTTTTTCAAGGGTTTCATTTATTTCCACACCTAACAGTACGTGACAATTTGATTTTAGCGCCTTTGTGCCATAAAAAAGATATAAAAAGTGCCCTCTATGAAAAAGCACATACGCTATTAACACAGTTTGGTCTACACGATCATGGTTACAGTTACCCCCATAGTCTATCGGGTGGTCAAAAACAACGTGTGGCAATTGCACGGGCACTAATGATGGATCCACCGATTTTGATGTTTGATGAACCAACATCAGCTTTAGATCCAGAACTTGTAAATGACGTAGCAGCGATTATTCAGTCATTGCGTCAACCAAATCGAGTAATTTTAGTTGTGACGCATGAAATTCGTTTAGCACGACAAGTAGCCGATCAAATTCTATTTTTGGATAATGGATGCTTATTAGATAACGTAAGGAAGGATGTTTTTTTTGACACAACGTCAGAAGATAACAATACGCTATCACCACGAGCACTTACGTTTCTAAGCAATCTAACATAAAAAGGCACTCATGCAAGGGTCTCATTAAGAAATGTCCCGCCAAATGTAACTACCATTTGCCTAATCGCATCAGCTGCCGCTAGCACATCCACGTTATCTTGCCCTTGCACAACGAATGACACGCCTATATCAAGTGGATTTCGGTAGAAAGGATAACTGCCTATATCAATACATGGGTGATTTGTTTGTATGGCTGCTAACGCATGAGCAATATCCCCTTCTAATAGATCACAGGTAATTGTTTGCGAAATAAAAGGCACACCTCCTTTGAGCGTCGGTAAAACCTCGTTAAACATCGCCTGCATAACAGATGGCATACCCGCCAAACAGTACACATTTTCAACATAGAACCCCCATGCGCCGCTTACAGGATTTGCAATATAGCCACAGTTAGCAGGCATCATAGCCATACGGCGTCTATTGTCATTAAGGCGTTCTTGATAATGCGCAATCAATGCGGCAAGCGCTCCTTCATGTTCAATCAATGGTCGATCAAATGCCTTCGCAATACTAGCAGCCGTTATATCGTCATGCGTAGCACCTATGCCGCCGGTTGTAAACACATACACATAACGCTGCCGAAGGGTATTCACAGTGTCAATAATCATGTCTTCATTATCAGGAATAATACGCACTTCCAGCAGTTGAATACCTGCATTCTTCAAACGTTCAGCAATATATTTCACATTGGTGTCATGCGTTCGACCCGAAAGAATTTCATTACCAATGACTAAAATCGCAGCTGTGGGTGTGATTGACATAAAAAGGCTCATTTTTCTTTGCATTTCTTAATGCATTAGAGCAAAATCTTTCGCCTGAATCAAGCGGCTGAAAAATAAAATTTTTAGATTTTACCATTCTTTAATAAATTAGCCATACAATTATATTGAAAAAAATAAAAGAAGTTTTATTCTTATGACATTTATATACATAATATTAATTATATCATTATTCAAGATATCAACAATCTGGGCGACATGCCAATTAGAAAGAACAGCAGAAAATCAAAACAGAGTATATGAAGATAAAAAAAATGCTATTAAAAGCATTAGTATCGCTAATCATTGCCTAGAACAAGCTGTCCAAAGAAAACGAATGGATCTTGTTGAAATTGTATTAAATCCGCCAGACAAAAAAGGGGTTGTTTTGGGAAGTAAAAGAAATATAAAACCCAATCAAAGCGGCATTGATGCTGCCACCCAATACCTTCGATTCGCAAGCAATGACTCTTATTCATGGTATACACAAAGCAATATTGAATTTGCACAAAATACACTAACCCTCTTAAAACCAAGCCAAGATGCCATTGATTCTTTACTTTATTATTATCTTATTGAAAAACAAGATAGAGAAAGTCGATCTTTTGTCTTGGAATTATTAAAGGTTGATGATATTAAAATCAGTCAGAAATTAGTTGATGATATTGTTGACTTTGCAAAAAAAGTTAAACAACGAGAAAATGTTGAACGCAACCAAGATCTCGATATTACTGAAACGATAGACACATTAAATACTTATTTTGATTCTATAACACCATTCTTAAGCCAAGAAAGCACAAAAGACATCCTAATTAACTTCACCAATTTTAATTGCAGTAGAAATACATTTAAACGGTTTATCATTCCATTTTATCAATTAATATTGACAAGTGAAAAAAAACCAACGCTTGAAATGATATCTGAAATTCTTATACATATTCGGGATTTTCCTGATGTTGCTTATGATCAAATCGATACATATAACAATCTAAGTGAACAATTGATTTTATTAATTTTCAATCATTATAAAGATGAAATATCTCCAGAATTGAATAATACATTAATTTCTATTTGTGAAAAATTCAAGTTATATAATATAATAGTTAATATGGATTTAACACAAGAAGATATTAATAGAATATTTTCAAATATAAAAGATCTTTCAGATTTAACCCGTGCGTTATCCCATCGCTTCAAAATTGAACCTGATCAAGAAACACTCGTCCATCTATTCCTTAATTTTATTGATGCAGGCATTGACGAAAACAAAAAATCTACTGTTAATATACTCAAATCGAGCTATGGCCGAAAGTTGTGTTTAGGATCAAGCGGCGACTCTTTGTTTTATGTCGTTCTGGGCAATTCCATTAACAAAATTGACTCCCGTTATCACTTCTGCAACACGATGGGCTCCTTTTAATTTGATCCACCGTTTCTGTGCC
>CANKZX010000019.1 GCA_947488275.1 Alphaproteobacteria bacterium
GGAGCCCATCGTGTTGCAGAAGTGATAACGGGAGTCAATTTTGTTAATGGAATTGCCCAGAACGACATAAAACAAAGAGTCGCCGCTTGATCCTAAACACAACTTTCGGCCATAGCTCCCAATTAAAACAGCACTATCAAAAGCACCAAATTGGTCTGAACCCATTCCTGAAAACCCAGCTGAACCAAATGCACCTGCTACAGCTGAGTCAAGTCCAGCAAGAACATCCGTTGAAATTCCCTTTGCATTGGCGCTGTTAAAACCTTTTACGTTAGCTGTGCTTAAACCAGCGACCAATTGCGCTGTGTCAAATCCAGTTACTTGCACGCTGTTCAAACCATTTATGGCAGCAGAACTGATTACCGCAATTAAGTCACTTCCTAGACCGTTAAGCACAGCTGTTGTTATTCCCTTCACATTACCAGCTGTAAAACCTCCAGAGACAGCGCCTGTAGATAAATTTGCTGCAGTATCAGGATCAAGTCCAGCGATCGCAGCAGATCCAACAGCTGCTAGGTGTGATGATTTAATAGTAGGCGCTTGAGCACTGGTAAACCCAGCTATTTGATTGGAACTTAATACTGAAAATTGCCCTGGATTCATAACCGTTATTTGATCCGTTCCTAAAAGACCAATCAAATCTGGATCCATATTACGAATATGTACGGTTGATAAGGAACCAAAGCTTGATGCAAATAATTCTGAATACATTGTTGTTGCAGATAATAATAGTAATGCAAAATATTTAATATGTGTTCTCATTCTGATAACTCCTTAAAATTCCACTTAAATAAAATAACGAAAAGGTATTTTGTAACAAAAAAATCAATCTCACGTAGTGCTCACGTTTTTCTCATCTGCGTCTTGCCCAGACTTAGTTCAGACATCTCGATCCGCGGATCAAACCTGCGGGAAACGTCAGATGGGTCTTATGTTTAGGAAAACGTGAGTACTGCGTAATCTCATTATTATTCTATCTTCATGTTATTAATAATTGGTTAACTGTTTATAAAAAATATAAGATAAATAATTACTTTATTTTTCTGATATATTTTTTTGCAAGAATGTGATGTCATGGCTCTAAAATTTATTTTTCTCCATAATTTTACAACGCCCTCCACTCTCTTATTTTTCTTTTAGAAAAATAATAAAATTTACCGATAATTAACACCAATCTAACGATAATAATCTAAATAATTTATTATTTTTTGAGGTATAAAATGTTGAACATTCTTTTGATGTTTCTTTGTGTATGTATTCATCTCTGTAAAATTGAAGATTGTTTTGCCTCTTCAAATGAAATAGAAAAAGCACCTGAAAATCCAACTATTATTCCGAAAAAAACAGTTAGATTTTTAGTTTCTTCTACTGGCGAATCGATAGATCAAACAATAACAAACCCAAAAAAAGCATCATTAATAATGTCACCTTTATTGAGTTTTATTCGAAAATCTTTTTATGGTGGAGAAAATGCAGATAATTTATTTCAAACAAGAGCCTTTTATGCACCCTATTTGATATGTAACAATATAATGGCTGGTTATGCATTTTCAAGACTTATGAGTGAAATGTCGGCTGTTCGTGCTTCTATTGCAAGAGAAGTTGGGACGCAAAATCCAGAGTATTATCAACAATCACGTGCGGATAGAGAAGAATCAGGCGCAGCATCTTTAACGTCACTTGCTGCGTATCCTGTTATTAGAATTAACCTTCTTGAAAATTTAAGAAGCCTAGAGCAGACCGATGAATGGGTTACGTTAGATAATGTTACCGAATATCGTTGGCGCGAATTATCAGTATTGGAATGGTATAAAATAATTAGGACTGAACACACAGATTTCAATCAAAAAGGTGCTTATTTTGAACGTTTTATTAAAGGTGCAAAAGGTGAAGGAGATGGTTGCACGATATGTTCTGCTGAAGAAATTATCGGTAAAGATGAGGATAAATCAAGACCAGCCTATCGTTATCAACGAGCACTACTCGATGCTTATAAAAAAATGAGGGACAAAATTGATGTTCCAGAGTTAAAAATAGGTTTAATTGAATGTCAATACAAAGATATTGATAGAGAAATTAAATTACCATCACGTGGTTTTATTTATGTAAAAGATAATGAATCTGAACATGACTTCAGTGACGTCCCTTTTGGACTTTTGCACCCGACTACGTTTGTTGTAAATTATTATTTAGGAAAAGTGCATCAAGCTTTTGAAGATGCACGTTTTTGTTCAGGTAGCAAAGAAAAAAAATTAGAAAAAATTAACATATTTTCCTATTGGTTTTCAATTACAATGCCCTATTTAAGAGGATCCGCATCTTTAAATGAATGGTTTACGAAAGCATTATACCTGTACCATAATTTGGGTCTTCCAGATAATAAACTTGTAACAAAGATGGATGAAATTGCGCAATCCTCCTTTACAGCTCGACAATTTATAGAAACACTCGAAGAATTAGGAATTAATGAACGCGTGCAGCCACCTTTTACCCTCGAACAAGCGATAACATTATTTCAAAACGTTAAAACACGAGGCGATCATATGGTTGAACTCCCCAATACAGGCTTTAGAGTCGTTATCGCACGATACAATGAAGATATTTCCTGGCTCAAAGATCATTTCAGAACACAAAAAGTCACCATATATAATAAAGGTGAAAATGATTTAAATTTTGATGGCTTTGAAAACATTCAAGTCATTCCATTAGAAAACGTAGGTAGAGAATCACACACATATTTATACGATATCGTTACTAATTATGAAAGCGACACACAGGATGCTGTATTATTCTTACAAGGGAGACCTTTTGATCATAATGGATTAAATTTATTGCATATAACGCGTCAACCAACGATCAAATGGCCGTGGTATGCGCATTCAATTATGGGATCTCAACCAAATCAGGTAACAAAAGCAATGATGCTTGACGAAGCAAAAATATTGTTGAAAGAAAATTTCCAACAAACCACATGGGGTTCTAGCACGACGTTTAATGATGAATATCCGTCATTAGAAGCCTTTTGTGATGGGTATGATATTAAATGGACTGAACATTTCTGTTTAAATTATGGCGCTAATTTTATGGTGAAGAGCGCATCTATTAAAAAGAGAGAGCTTTCTTTTTATCAAAGACTGCTTGACTCTGTTTCACATTCAAATGCACCAATTGAAGGACATTATTTAGAGCGTTTATGGGATTTAGTATTTGGTAAGTACACACCACCTAAAAAAACACTATTATTGACTTTTATGCAGCAACCAGATTCAAGGCCAGCTATAAAAGCGAAAGATCTAACAAAGCAATTGAACGATTATCCTTCAATTCAAACAGTACTTGTACTTTCACCTTATCAACGAACAGGTGGTCCTGAAACGCTATCTTTCTTTTGTTCTGAGGCAAGGAAATTAGGATTAGATGCCTATATGCTTTGGTGGATGGGAGAAGATTGGCTCTATAAAGAAGAAAGTGAAGAGGGTACGTTTCTTCATTATTCTCCTGATAAGGAATACGCACCAGAAGGATACAAAGATAAATATGAAATTCATCAACTTGATCACAAAGTGCGCTTAGATGAAACAACACTTGTTGTTATACCTGAATGTTGGGCAGATGCTGAGGAATTTTTTAACACGACAAGACGCCTTATATATTGGTTATCTATAGGAAATTTTGAAAACAGATCACACACGGCTATTTTTCAAAAGTTACTAACTGAAAATAAATTAAATATGGTGGATTGTAATCACATTGTTAACACACCATGGATTGAAAAATATTTAATGAAAGCTGGGATAACAAGTTACCCGATGCATGACTCAATTTCAGATAATTATAGAAGGTTTGATCTATCTAAAATTAGTGACATATCAAAAATAGAACGGTCTATTGCATATGCACCACGAAAAGGTGCCACGCTTTCTAAACGCTTTATGGAACGTTATCCTGATTATCATTACGTGAGAATCGACGGACTTTCTGAAGAAGGTGTAATTGATGCCCTGCAATCAGCTCAAATTTTCCTTGATTTTGGTCATGCACCTGGTATTGAACGTATGCCAAGAGAAAGTGTGATGTGCGGCTGCATACCATTTGTACTAAATGTAGGATGTGCGGCAGATCGTGATGCCTACCCAATCGATGATTTTTATCGGTTTGAAAAAGAAGATATTGAAAACGACACCCTAAAATTGAAAATCGATGCAATATTCGATCATTTTAACGAAAAACAAAGAGAGTTTGATCCATATCGTGTAAAAATTATGCATGAACCTGATGTTTTTAAACATCAAATTAAAGATCTTTTTGACACGATCAATTCAATTTCAGCTTTAGAAGATGCTGCACTATAGCATTGAGGAATAGGGTAGAAAATCCGTAAGAAAATTTTTTGCGGATTTTTTGATATATACCCAACACCGATAATTTTCAGCAGAAGATAATTTTATCATCCCTCATCATCACGAAAAGTCATCACGAAAAAGCCGAAGGCTTTTGTGGTGATCCAGTGGCTGTTATTACGGAAATGCCTGTTGCGTCAGAAATGCCTATTACGTCGAAAAAGATTATTTTTCTGGCCACACCAGCTTTGCAGGTTCGCCATGACGGCAGAATGGCTAAAAAATCATAGGTGTTGGGCATAATTGCTTGAGAGATCATAAATCTTGCCTATACCTCTCATATCTTTGAAGCCATTTTTAAAGTTTACCTTTGAATACCGATATCTTTTTGGTATCATAGACTAAATGACTTAAATTTTAGATAAATGTTGTGGATGGGTTTGAATTAAATAAAATTGTGGCGGCTTTTTTAATTGCCCTTTTGGCTGCTATGGTTTTCAGCATGATTGGCGATTCTATTGTCGCCCCTGTGAAACGCCTTACAAAAAATGTTTTAATCGTGCCTGTTTCAGAAGATAGCAGCAAATCAGAATTAACAAAAGAAAAAGAGCTTGCCCCCATAACACCTTTACTTGCAAAAGCAAATGTTGAAAATGGGGAGAGAGTATTTAAAAAATGCGTCCAATGTCATTCACTTGAAAAAGGTAAACATGGTATAGGGCCCAGCCTATGGGGTGTTATTGGTCGTGTGATTGCGGCACTCGGTGATTATGCATATTCCAGCGCATTAAAAGAAAAATCAGCGCATCAATGGGATGCTGAAACAATTAATCAATTTATATACAAACCCCGTACATTTGCTAGAGGTACGAAAATGACCTTTATCGGCATTGACAGTGATCAAGAACGCGCCGACGTAATTGCCTATTTGCAAAAAAGTGGCAACTAAACAATCCGTCAGATTCACTATGACGAAAAATAGTCATCTTCATGTTCATTCGGTATATACTCAGCACTGATGATTTTTAGCAATTCTGCTGTCATAACGAACCTACGTAGCAAGTGTGGCTATCAAGAAAAACAAACATTTCTGACGCAACAGGCATTTTTAACCTAACAGCCACTGGATCACCACAAAAGCCCTCGGCTTTATCATACCTGACAAGGGATGATAAAATTACCTTCTGCTAAAAATCATCAGTGTTGGCTATATTATCCAAGATCAAAAAGTATATCTGTCTCACAAAGCAGACCTGTGATGGCATCTCTTGAATAATCCAACATCAATGTATGACGTGTATCATCTAGTATCTTTCCGCGAATATCATCAAAAAGTGGAATCTCATTAGGCAACGTTGGAAATGTTTGCCTAATAAAATTAATTTGATCAAATAACTCAGAAGTAACGGCTGTAATAAGCCCTCTAAATCCAACATGTCTTAAAAACAATGCCAGAAAAACACCTTCTCTTAATTTTTTTTCTTCGTGTTTTGTATCATCAACAAGTTTGTCTAAACTAGGCTCTCCCATATGCAAATCAGTAATAACGGCATATGGTAATATTTTTTCATCTTTCAAATACGCCATTGCCTTAGAAACATGAGAAAACTTTTGTATTGTAAAATCAGGTATAATTCTAGTGAGAGTTAAGACTGCCATTTTTAATTGAACAGGAGAATCATCAAGAATCCATATGTGTTTAAGATCGTGTTTAAAACGATATGAAAACTCTTCAGGAAAAAAAATCGTTTTAAGCTGATCTATAATATAGTTTGTAAGAACCTGCTTAACTTTAATCGGCGTCCCCTTCTGATAAAATGTGATTCTGTGCTTCTTGCAATCAGCACTAGCCATCTGTTGTTTTGATAGAGCATTATCGTGAACAGCTTTCTTGTTTTGGCATCCTATAATGACGTCTGCGTAAGTCTTTTCCTCTTGATAAGCTGACAATTTTTCATCATCACCTATTGCGTGCAACCGATCAACAATCTCTTTTGATATACGGTTATTTTTTCCACCGTCACCATCCTCGCTAATAATACTACCATCAACCGTAATGCTTATAGAGGAATCAGTCGCTGAATTGACTCTAATTACATGTCTTGGAACCAAAAAATCGCTAACGTCATCTAGATCCGAACAAAATGCCACATTTTCATGAGAGAGATGAACATGCCCAACTTCCCTACGTTCACTTTGCTGGAAACTTGATCCCTCAGGATTTTCTAGTACATTACTTTTCGGCACATCTACAGCACCCTGAAAATAAGGCCTCACATTAAACCAGTTACTGCCCCAATGAATTTTTGGAAATAAACTGTTTTTCTGTTGGTCACATTCACTTCCATGAGATAACGATTTCTGGTCATTTCCATGTTCAGGCGATACACGAATAGACATCAACCAATCAAACAGTGTTTTTTTTGTATTCAAGCGAGGAATTGGAGCTGTGTACAATATATCCTCCTCCATTCCCATAACAGGAATAACGAAAAGCACACTTACACAGACTGCCAAGAATTTCTTTTTCATGGCAGAGCTACCCCAATATATTCAAGAACAGATACCATAATTACTTTTTCTACAAATTATTTTATATTGTTATATATATCTCTTCCAAATCATTATTTAGCAGAAGGTAATTTTATCATCCCTTTTATCATCCCTCGTCATCACAAGCTGCCAGTGGCAGTATGGTAATCCAGTGGCTGTTATATTGAATGCCTATTTTACTGGATGACCGCAGCTTACGCTGGCTAGCCATAACGACGGAATTGCCAAAAATTATCAGTACTGAGTTATTTATAATATATCATATATGTGTAAAAAATCAATATTTTTTCAACCAAAAATAATCGGATATTAAAATTTTATTATATTTATTTTTAATATTTATCTACCAGATCTTTACACACTTCCAGCGAGAGGGAATGTGTACGTCTTCCTCAATATTATCCGTTAATTTCAAAAATAATATTAAAATACAAATTGAAATTCTCATGTTCTCATGCTAAAAGGATCAATAATTAATGATTTTGAATAGGACATAAGTAATTAAAATGAAAATAAAAATTTATACAAAATCATTATTTATAATGACGTTTTTAATGATGATGAAGACATCGATGAGTTTTGCCAAATACGAAACAATCAATGAGGACAAACTGTGCACAGCCGCAAAATTTATTATGGCTGAAGACGATATACGTCAAACAAAATTCAATGCAGTATCAACTGTATCTTCAGCAGCATCTGAACGTGATTCTGAACGTGATTCTGACTATCGCCCACATACAGTTGCGATTAATGCCAAAATTAACGGAAAAGTTAATACGAAAAGAAAAGCCTCTATGGAAACAAAAAAAGCTGTTACCTTAGCTATTTTAGGCACAGCCTTAACAGAAAATGGCGACGTGACAGAAATCACCCAAAAATTTAGGGCAGAAAAAGCAAGTCTCGAGGCAGAATATCCTGAGAGTTACCAAACAAACATCCTCTATCTGCATCGTTTGGCCTTGCATACAATTGAAGTTTTGGCAAATTCTTTAGTAAAAGAGGCATTAGACACAGCAGATGCAGACCTTGATGCGCATTTCAGAAACCTTGCCTTCTTAACAGGCATTAAACGTGATGCCTTTATGGAATTATTTAACATGGCACAATTGGCGCATCAGGCGGGACTTGATGCTCGTGGAAAAGAATTTACGTTTGCAACGCATCTTAAAGATGAATATCAATTAAATAGTTCTGCAGTGGAAGCCTCATCGGAGTCACATTACACCGATATCCCCCAGTCAATGACCTTGGATCAAATTTTAAAGACCTATTGTGACATTTCTGATATCTCTCCTGAAATTTCCCTTGAACAAGCATCAACCTTATTAACTGATAAATTTGTATGTGTGATGGAGGAACAGCACAATGGTTCACAAAAATGTATTCATATTTTAAAGAATGGAAAAAAAGCAAAAAAAATAAAAGAAGAGGATCATAAAAACACATATTTTCTGCAATTTATATCAGATAATAAATACCGTTTCATTGAGTCCGCTCCTAACTTAGTTTTTGAAACTGAAGAGCCAGCAGTAAATAAAGATAAAATCGTCATTAAACAAAAGAAAAAAACATTCTATAATATATTGATCAATCGATACTCTCTTTTCATTATTCCATCAGTTCTTACCGTAGGAACAATTCTTGGAATTAAAACAAATCTGTTTTCAGATGTATTTAATGGTGGTAAATTTTTTACTGGAATGCCGTCTTCATTGATGCGGTTTTTTAAAAGATAATGATTCTACAAAAATAAACACATACACTCAATACCGATGATTTTTAGCAATTCTACCGCCATGACGAAGGAAACGATTAAAATCATACGTATTGAATATAACATCCACAACCATCATAAAATACCTTTCAGAAACATAACGTACACATATATGTTTTTTCCCTACTTGACAACAAAGGCATCATATCGCTTTACTAGGATCATATTTTATTAAGGATTATCTCATCATAATGACGACGTCTACACATACCCTACATTCGCCCTATCGTACACATACCTGTGGTCAACTTCGTGTCACAGACAATTCAAAGACCGTTAAGCTTTCAGGCTGGGTTCACCGCAAGCGTGATCATGGTAATCTCGTCTTTATTGATGTGCGTGATCATTATGGGCTTACGCAGTGTGTTGTGGCGGCGGATAGTCATGGTTTTTCAATTGCCGAGGGGCTTCGTAATGAAACGGTTATTCAGATCGAAGGCACGGTTGTTAAACGGTCAGATGATACCATCAATTCAAAAATGCCAACAGGCGATATTGAAGTAATGGTCACACACATTGAGATATTATCAACGGCAGATCCCCTTCCCCTGCAAGTCAATGCCGATACTGATTTCCCTGAAGAAACACGCCTAACTTATCGTTTTCTTGATTTACGTCGTGAGAAACTTCACCGTAATATTGTCTTGCGTTCCAAGGTTATCGCATCGCTTCGCCGCCGTATGATTGATCAAGGGTTCATGGAATTTCAAACCCCAATTCTGACATCATCATCGCCTGAAGGCGCGCGTGATTTCTTGGTGCCAAGTCGTTTACACCCAGGGCAATTTTATGCATTACCGCAGGCACCACAGCAATTCAAACAGTTGCTCATGGTAGCCGGTTTTGATCGTTATTTCCAAATAGCCCCTTGTTTCCGCGATGAAGACGCCCGTGCGGACAGATCACCGGGTGAATTTTATCAGCTTGATATTGAAATGTCCTTTGTCACGCAAGAAGAAGTATTCGCTGCCGTTGAGCCTGTGCTAACAGGGGTGTTTAATGAATTTGCAGACGGACGCACGGTAACGCAAGCACCCTACCCCCGTATTCCTTATCATGAATCAATGCTTAAATATGGTAATGATAAGCCAGACCTTCGAAACCCCCTTATTATTGCGGATGTATCGGATGTTTTTAAAGATTCAGGATTTGGCATTTTTTCAAAAGGGATTGATAAAGGTTTTGTTGTTCGTGCGATTCCTGCACCAGGCGCATCGACACAACCACGTAGCTTTTTTGATAAACTGAATAGTTGGGCACAGGACATTGGTATGGCAGGTCTTGGTTATATTATTTTTGAGGGTGATGAAGCTAAAGGACCTATCGCCAAATTCCTTGATACCGATCGTTTAGCATTACTTCGCAAACAGGCAAATGTATCATCAGGTGATGCGGTCTTTTTTGTGTGCGATAAAGAATCAAAAGCATCTAAATTTGCAGGTCTTGCCCGAACACGTGTTGCACAAGATCTCGATTTGATTGAAAAAAACGCTTTCCGTTTTTGCTGGGTTGTTGATTTCCCAATGTATGAACAAGATGAAGATACAGGAAAAATTGATTTCTCACACAATCCATTTTCAATGCCACAAGGTGGTCTGGAAGCACTTAATACCAAAGATCCACTAACAATCAATGCCTATCAATATGATATCGTGTGTAACGGTATAGAACTATCGAGTGGTGCCATTCGAAATCATTTACCTGAAGTCATGTATAGAGCCTTTGAAATAGCAGGTTATTCAAAAGAGGTTGTTGAAGAACAATTCTCTGGCATGCTCAATGCCTTTAAATTTGGCGCACCACCCCATGGTGGCAGTGCTCCTGGCGTTGATCGAATTGTGATGTTACTTGCGGATGAACCAAATATCCGTGAAGTCATCGTCTTCCCAATGAACCAACAAGCACAAGACCTCATGATGAAGGCACCATCTGCCATTGAACCTGAACGATTAAAAGAATTACACCTATCCATTCATATGCCAAAACCAAAAGAGGTCGTTGTTCGAAAAATTTCTGACAACGCTGCAGGTTAGGTTCAGTGTCAAAAGCCGTTCGTATATTGGGATTAGACCCAGGGCTGCGGCATACAGGCTGGGGATTAATTTCGGTTGAGGGGCAGCAATTTCGCTATATTGATTCTGGCGTTATTAATCCCTCTATGAAGGAAGAATCGCTTGCATTGCGTCTCGCTGAATTGTTTGAAAAACTATCTACGGTCATTACACAAATCGACCCTGATGAAGCTGTTGTTGAAGAAACATTCGTTAATAAAAACCCTGCCTCCACTCTAAAATTAGGAATGGCACGCGGGGTTGTTTTGCTAGCACCAGCACGCGCAAAGGTGCCTGTATTTGAATACACAGCAAATCAGGTGAAAAAATCCGTTGTTGGCAGCGGCCATGCTGATAAAACACAAGTTTTTCATATGGTGCGACGTTTGCTGCCTTTAAGCCCCATTGATTTAAAGGCAGATGCATCAGATGCGCTTGCCGTGGCACTATGTCATGCCCATCACCGATTACTGAATCAACTTATAAACACTTAGAGACTGTCTTTTAAGTTTTCATCTTTTGATTTCTACTGAAAAACTAAGGATGAAATAGCGCAAAAAGACGTTCTTCTGTCAGCAAGGCTGGTAATAAAATAGGTTTTTCTTGCTCTACGGGGTAATACGCAAGCAATGGAATGCTATTTTGCCCAAATGACTCCAGCTTTTTTGTAATAGCCGCATCATGGTATGTCCAATCCGCCTCAAACAACGCCACATTTAACACATTTAGTCGGTCACGGACACGTTTTGATTCCAAAACAAACGTCTTGTTCGTTTGACATGTCACGCACCAACGAGCGGTAAAATTAATAAGAACAGGACGTTTTTCAACACGTGCTTTTTCAACAGCCTCCGCCGTATAAGGCTGCCAATTATCTAAACGATCCCCTTTATTTACATCACTATCTACATCACCAAGCGCCACGTGGAATATATTAAAGGCAGCAACACAACACATTATAAATAAAATGAATCCAATCATTTTCTGTTTAAGCGAATGATAAGGCATGCACAATTTACCATAGATCCACAAACCAAGACTCACAAACCAAAGACCAACCCAAATCCATGGCAAAGAATCAGGAAAGCGTGCATTTAATATCCACAACGTCCAAAGAGTCGACGCCATCATTAAAAACCCCATAAATTGTTTAAGTGTTAACATCCACGCACCTGGTTTTGGCAAACGCTGAATAACAGTTGGCCAAATCAACAGACTTAAAAATGGTAACGCTAAACCAACCCCCAACCCCAAGAAAATCAATGTATTTAGCCAAAAAGGTTGCGACAAAGATGCCGCAATGGCTGTTCCCATAAAAGGCGCTGAGCAGGGCGTTGCCACGACACATGCCAACATCCCTTTGAAAAAACTATGCAGACATGAGCTGCGTTCTGAATTCACGACATCAGGACGAGCATCATACGTGTTTGCCAGTGAACTTATCCGTAAACCAAATTCAAAAACACCAAATAGATTTAATGTGAGCATAAGAAACAAGCAAGCTAAACAAACAATAAAAATAGGTGATTGCAGCTGAAATCCCCACCCAACATGATATCCCAATACCCGAAGTCCCATAAGCCCCATATTCAGGATTTGAAACGTGACAAGCACCCCCCCTGTGTAGGCAATAACATGCCTCTTAATCACATGCACCCCACTTTCCTGATCACGCATTTTAGCAAAATCAAGGAGTTTCAAAGACAAAACAGGCAATACACACGGCATCAAATTTAAAAGGGCTCCCCCAAGCAAAGCAAAAAGCAATAACATCAAGATATGACTCTTATATGTATGATGATGATTGTACACATCAGTTGCGGGACTTTTCATTTCTATTTCCTGCATTTGCTTGGACACCGTTGCATCAAACACGTCTTTTGTTGGTAAACGAAAACCAAGTACTGCATTCTCAACAATACATTGATCATGACACACGCCCCAACGCACAGAGAGCCTTATTGTGTCAAGTGGGCTTGGTTTATAATCCGCAGAAGCCTTTAATCGCACGAGTGTCTGACAGACATCCGTGTACCCATAAATAATCAATCCCTGTTTCGATAAATCCTGCGCTTTTGGCCATACGGTTTTTTCAACTGTAATACCAGAAGGTAATTCAAAATCAAATTGAGGTGGCATCCCCCCATCACCTGGATTTTGTGCGTAAATATACCAATTAGGATCAAGCGACCATGTTATTTGCAACCAGAATTCTGAATTTGGTTGCACAGTCTCAACAGAGCTTTTAAGTTGTAGTGTTGTATGTGATTTGGTAATAACTGGTGTTAGTGTAGAAGTTGCCATGCAATTATTCATAATAAATATGGCAGAAAAGAAAATCACACAACAACGGATAACAAACATCACACACAATCTCGGTAAATTGGCTCTGTAAAAAGATTTACATATATTCATTATGAGATCAAGTATGAAGCCCAGGGCTCACGCATTAAAGCATTTTAGTTAGTTTTTATATAATTATTCATCTATCTGCCGTTATGGCGAGCAACGAAGTTGCGTGTCCATCCAGAAGAATACTATCCACTCATCAGTATTTGTTATTTTGTGTACATTTTCTGGATGGACACGCAACTTCGTTGCTCGCCATGACAACGGATTGTTGGTAAATTTATCTAAAAATTTTTAATACGTAGACCCTGGGCTCGAGCCTGTGGAAGACAAAAGTGACGTGCAGAATGCCTTCAGTCTTGAATTAATTATTTTATCCCTGCATAATTAAGAAAAAATTAACATTTTTTTAAATAAAGGTTTAGCATGTCCATTCAACGTCGCCTTACAATCACGCCGCACATTCATTGGCACGAAGGCATGATGCTAACCCCGCAGCATTTTCAACAATATGAATTTCGTCAATACCAACTTTTATCCCATCAACTAAACCTACTATCCTCTCATCACTGGGGCGCACATGTCCTTAACGTTGATCAAATTCTACTAACCGATGGTATCATTCGTATTTTAGAGTTAGAAGCCGTTATGCCCGATGGCCTAATTGTCAATTACACATCCGATATGGTTCATGCACCACCGCTAGAGCTTGATATTCGCTCTATTAAACCAACAACATCGCGTGAAGAAATTACAATATTTCTATCAATGCCCGAACGCAGTCGTGAACGATCATCCGTTATGGGGGATTTCCCACGTTTTTACTCGATTGAAGGCGATCCTGTTAAAGATGATAATGCCCCTGATAACGTCGTTACAATTCCACGTTTATTCCCACGTCTCATTCTCAGCACAGGGGATAAAGCCCCCAACTTATGTATTGGCTTTCCCATATTAAAGCTTGTGTATGATGAAGCTTATGTTCGAACTCATTTCGTACCGCCCTGTTTTTTTGTCACACATGACATGCATTTATGGAAGCAATGTGCTGAAATAACGCATCGCATTCGTGAAAAAGCCATCCACTTAAGTGAAAAATGGCAAAATCAAATGGGATCACCCATGATGCATGAAACAGAAATGTTACTGCGCCCATTAGTTACAACGCTTCCTTCGCTTGAAACATTAGTGAATACAACAGCCATTAATCCATACGTTCTTTTTCAAAAGATGTGCGATGTGGCAGGTCATCTGGCAGCGCTTCGTTTATCGCAGCTCCCCCCTGTTTTGCATGCCTATAATCATAATGATATCAATAATAGTTTTGCGCCACTTATTGATTTATTGCATCAGTACTTAAACAGTATTGAACAAGCCTATGCCATTTTTGCCTTTCAACAACGTGAACGCCTATTTTATATGCGCCTTCATAAACAACACATCCACAAAACACTTCTTGTTGGCATTCGCACACCAAAAGGTATGACCGAAACCAATATGGAAGAATGGATGATGGATGCCATTATTTGCTGTGATTTCGCTATTGAAACAGCACGCACTCGCCGTATCACAGGCGCCAGACGCGCACGCATTCAAGGTGAGGCTTTATCCGAATTAATGCCAGGACGCGGCATGGTTCTCTTTGAAATCATGATTGATCCTGATTTCATTGATATTGATCAAAATCTAAACATTTTCAATCCATCCGATACACTTGAGCGAAGACCAACAGAAATCATTTTCTATACAAAAAAATCCGAATATAGTGACAAAGGATCGAATCGATGACCGTTCCACACATCGCCAATCTTAGTCAAAGCCCTTTGCTCCAATGCTTTCAAGCCTTCTACTATGATGTGTTGCGGCAAAAAGAAAAAGCATTACGCTATGGTGAAGTCGATGTACAAGGTATCGACAATGAAGGATATGACGAAACAAACAAAAAACGCGTTGATGACATTCAATACCGATTAAGAAGTACCCTTGAAGAACAAAACCTTATTTATTCACGCCTAACAGGCGGCATTAATGCACACCTTTTTCGGGATGCACAATATATTATGGTTGCCCTTGCCGATGAAATATTCCTAAATGTTACTTGGATGGGGGCAAAGGAATGGCGGCTATCACTTCTTGAAGGAATTTTTTTTCAAACACAAATCGCAGGTGAATTGTTTTTTAAAAAGATTGATGCGTTACTTGAATCACGTGATTCTGCACGCTACGAATTAGGGCAACTTTATTTGATGGCGCTTAGCCTTGGTTTTCGCGGACAATACCGTGACTTCAACGATTTAGAACGTCTTCAGTGGTACCATAACCAACTATACACACTCATTTGTCATCATCAGCCACGTTTATTCACGAATCCACAAACACCGATGTTTGAACAATGTTATGCCCATACATTAAGCGAACTTCCTGGACGTGGCTTACCAGATCTTCGATTATGGGGAATCTGTATTGGCTGCGTTTTCTTTATTTATTTCTTTGTATCTTACCTTGTGTGGTACCGCATTTCTTCAGATATGCACCAAGACCTTAATATGATTTTTGAACATACCCGCCCGGTAGGATCTGCATGACGAGTCCTTTTCTTAATAGCCTTCGCGCCCTATTAGACAACATGCGTCAAACGATTCAATCGATTCCGTTAACCTTGTGGCTTTTATTTATATGCATCCTTGTGATTGCGTTAATTGTTTTATTTATTGTGTTTATCATCAATAAAAAAACAAATACAGGCGTTAATCGTGATCAAGATCCACCTCTTGAAAAAAATAACAACAAAGACAATGCTTCATCTGATATAGAACGGATGCCTCCCTTAGGCGGATGGTTCACTGAATTCCTCTCACGAAAAGGATATGTCAGCGTCAGTGATCTAAGCCTCTCATTTTTAAGAGCAATTAATTTCATCAAACACACACTTCAGACCTATAATTATAAATACCAGCTTCCGTGGTTTTTGGTCATTGGTGCTGAAAATGCAGGTAAATCGAGCCTTTTTGATTGTAGTGGACTTCCCCTGCCATTAGGTAAACCTGATTTTTCAAAAGGAAAAGCAAACCCTGACTGCCGTTGGTGGTTTTTAAATCGCGGTATCTTTTTAGAACCAAGAGGCGATTTTATCCTCAAAAAAGATACAGCACAATCGAATGATAAAGGGTGGCGATCCCTTGTTCTGTTGCTCACTCGCTATCGTGCGGCGCGCCCCCTTAATGGTATTGTCCTTACAATTCCAGCAACTGAACTCTATGGAAAAGATAAATTATCGTTAGAGCAAATCCACCAACGCGCCGACTCTATTGGCAATAAATTAACGGCGGCTCAACGATCCTTTGGTCTTCGCATTCCTGTTTATGTCATCCTTACAAAAACAGATATTCTTCCTGGTTTTAAAAGCTTTTGTGGGGAATTACCTGTTGGTAACCAGCAAAATATGTTGGGATGGTCTAGTCCGTATACACTCTCAACAGCTTATACAAAAACATGGATTGAAGAAGCGTTTCAAAGCCTCACCAATCAGTTGCATCAATTGCGATTGGATATTTTTGCCCATAAAGGTCTCTCAGAGGCAAATGATGGTCTTTTTGTTTTTCCTGGTGAATTATCCTCGCTCAAAGAGGGACTATCTCTTTATGTAAACGCACTTTTCAAACCAACGGCTTATCAAGATGGCCTTGCCTTCCGTGGTCTTTATTTCACAGGGGACGGGGCGCATGATTTTCAGCTTATTCCCCTTGAAACAGAACAAAAACAAACCGAAAAAGCATCACATGTTGAAGATGATGACGAAATTGTCGCAATTCCTCTGCCCTTTGATCCTGATGCCACGCCTGAATCTGAAGTCAAATTATCAAAGAAAAGTGCAAATATTGATACAGCCCATCTTGCGACAGGGCTCACGTCAACAGGGCTTAAGCTAAATTTTGTAAGTGATCTGTTTGCTCATAAGATTTTGTGTGAATCAGGACTTGCAAAACCACTCATACGACGTCTTATTCAGTCAAATCGCAGTATTAATATTGCCCGTATCGCAACCGCTATATTTGTCGTTATTGGAAGCTATGGTCTTTTTAATGCCTATGATAAATTTTCAAAAAGCCGCAATACCATTGTCCCCGTTCTGTCAAACATGAACATTGTCCTAAAGGACATTAAAATAGACCAACGCAATGCCAGTCATATTGGTTATAAAAATGCGGATCAATTTGCCCTTTACACACGCCAAATTATTGACATGATGACACAACTTCAAAAAACGGACCTTTTTTCATTTTTTGTACCCGCATCCTGGTTTAGCCGTCTTGACCGCGATTTACATCGATCCCTTAAAATTGCCTTTCAAGAAATTATTATACGATCAATCGCCAATGGTCTTGCTGTACGCGCACAGGAATTACTATATTTAAGACCAAGCATGGACGATTATTCACAAAATATTACACAGCTTTTATTGCCCATGCGGAGTCCTGAATTCTTACTCGTTCAAAAATTTGTCAATGGAATGAATGACTTAGGTCTACACGTCAAAATGTTTAATTCTTTAAAGACCACAGGTGAGCCCTCTCAATTGAAAGCCCTTGTTGCCTATACATTTAAAGGGGAATTACCTGACGAATTTTGGAAACAATACCCACAATTTAGAAACCTTTTACGGGAATCACATTTAAATCCACTCAATCTTGCTGCGTTTCAGCAGGTTGCCAGGTCAACGCTGAACCTCCTTTATCAAAACTTCACACGTACGATTTTCTCTGCCCAAATTGCGAATAGTCTTCCATCCAGACTCAATCAATTTTTAGCTTCTTTAAGCCAACAACACAGTCACAGCCTACCAAATCTAAAATATTTACGTGATGTCAGTTTGCAACTCGCCCAAATACGCCCCCTTTTAGGTGAACCTGGCAAAACATGGCTTGACCAACCCTATTTCAAACCAGGAAATGAACTTAACGTTCTCTTTGATCGTATCGATGAATCCCGTCTGTTTGGTAAAGAAGTCACCCAATATCTTGTTGACCAAACAGCAGTTGGCTTTACAAATCTTAAACAATACCTAGTGCGCCTGAATGCCCAAATACTCGCACAACAAGCACGTGGTCCCGTTGCGCCAATGCTTGAAGCCCAAACAGCACAAGGCAACTATCCATCCAAAGGGATCCTTGAAATTGAAAAAAGCCTTACCAGTTTGTTTTCAGAAAATTATATGGCAACGCCTACACATGTTGGTTTTTCAACCAGTACCCCATCAGGGAAAATCATTTATTGGGATGCCAAGCTAATTGATGTTGCCTATGATATGACCAAACGGTATGAAGAATTCTCATCAAAACAAATATCAACCTTCCCTGCCATTTTACAAGAAAACATACGATTGCTTGCGCGGCAATCGCTCCATGAAAATATCGTAAGTGTCTTAAGCCAAGCACAAAGTTTTATTGACCTTCCTGAACACCAAAATCATAGTTTTTCGGAGGAAGTCTTACGCGGTAAAATTAATGAATTTAATGAGACATCACCCAAATTTGTAAAGCTACTATCGACGTTAAGTAAACAAACCGTTGGTATTGCTTTTACGGATCTGCGTCTGTTGCTGATTAATAATGGGTATTGGTTACTTGAAAATATTGAACATAGCCTTCGGGTTATTAATCCATATGCGGTGAAGGATTTTTCATTTAACTGGTGGGATGGGAAAATGGGTGCTGCACAAATGGGGTTCAGTACACGTGACACAGAAGACCTTAAAACGTATCTTGTCATGCAAGGGCGGGAACTTCGCAAACTCGGCATTGATTTTGCCAAACCCGTTGTTAGCTTTTTGGCATCACCTGCCATTAATGATGGTACTGGCAATCAACGCTTACTCAACCGCTGGCGCCGTATTGTGGAACAAATCGAATATTACGATAAGCGCACGCCAGGCAATTCCATGCAAAACCTTGAAGATTTCATTGCCAAAGAAATGGTAACCCTTGATGCGAAAGGGATTTTATCGGCTATTAAAACCACGGACATCAAAAATGAATCAGGGGATTTTTTCCAGGAAACCCTGCGTGCACTTAAAAAAGGCATTCGATCACGTGCGGAAATTTTACGCCGCCAGCAATCCATGAATGCGTATAAAAAACTTGCCTATTATTTTAACCAAAACTTAAAGGGCAAATTCCCATTTGTCACATCAAACCTTAGCCTCGTCAATCAAGAAGCCGACCCTGAACATATCCGTGAATTTTATCGATTATATGACGAAGTTGGTGGAAACACACACGAGACGCTCGACCAGGTATACCAACTTGGTGGTGACACAGCAAAAGCCGTTCAATTTTTTCAATCAATGGATCTCATTAAAGAGTTCTTTGCCACATTCTTAGATCCGAGCAGCAGCATGACCGTGCCTGCCTTTGATTTTAATATTGATTTCAGGGTAAATCGCCCTAAAGAAAAAGATGCCGATATGGTTGTTGGATGGACATTCAAACCTGATGAGAACACCAAAATTGATAAAACGGCAAAGGCAAAAGTAGGGCGTTGGGAATATGGAAACCACGTTTATTTTCAATTCCGCTGGCCGTCGGGCGAAGCCATTCCTCCCAAACCTGCACGCGATCCCGCGCAACCCAATTTAAGCATTGAAGGGACAACAGCAACCTTTACGTTTAGAGGGCGCTGGGCATTGCTATGGGCGCTTCGCATGCAAGCCGCATCCAGCAGCGATTACACGACCATGACAGATCCCGTGCCGTCATTACTGAAATTCAATGTACCAACAGGCAGCAATAATCAGGCAACCTTGTTTAATACATTAACGTTAAGCGTTCCCGCCATGAAACCAAAGACACCAGGACGCGTGGTGACACTGCCTGATTTCCCTGCGGCGGCACCTGATTTGCCAGGCGAAAGTATTATGTTTGAAAACCAAGCCGTTTTGACAGAAGGGCTGCGCAAGCCCGTTGAGCTAAAAGTACCAGAGGCAGCAATTGGCGCAACAGAAGGAGCCACAACAAGCACGGCTAGCGGTATCATCCCTGTTGGTGCACGATAATTTATACTACCGCGGCTGAGCAACAGTTGTTGAGGTAGCTGCCGTACCGGTTGTTACTGACACCGCTGTGCTGCTCGCTGCTGTGCTCGCGGTTGTCGCCGTTGTTGCTGCTGTCGCACTCGCTGTTTCACGTGCCTGAAGTTGTTGTTGCAATGTCTGCACTGTCGCTGCCACTTGCTGCGTCGCCGTTGCTGCTGTTTGCGATGATGATGATGCAGCCGCCATTGTCGCTGTCGATCCTGTTGTTGCGGGCTGCGTACTGCTTGCTGCCGTATTGCTGATCGTACTCACGGTTCCACTACTTGACGCGCCACTTGTTGTTGTCACCGTTGGAGTGACTTGTATAGGCGACGCCTGTATGGGGGGGGCTTGTATGGGGGGAGCTTGCGCGGACGCCAAAGGTGCCTGTGTTGACGATATTTGCGTTGATGCAACACTTGGTAATGTTCCAACACTTGGCAAGGTTGCTTGTGTATTAAGTGTTCCTGTTGACGTATTAAACGTCGATGAAGACGTGCTAAAGGCAGGATTTGCCTGCGCACTCGAAACATCAGATGCAGAAGTTGCAGACGCACTTGAATTCGCTGGATTTGTACTCGCTGCTGGCGACGTATTTCCAAAGAAATTACTCAGCAAAGACGATCCTGCTGTTGTTGGTAAAGCCCCCTGCCCTGGTATTTGTGACGTTAAGCCATTTACAAAATTAGCCGTTGATGGCAACGCGGAACCGTTCGTCGGTAGTGCATTTTGTATGCCTGTCAAAACACCTGACATATTTCCCGACATATTTGCTGAAGGTATTGTTGGCAATCCCGAATTTCCACCATTAAAGGTGTCAAATGGTGTTGGAATAGGACCACCTGTTACGCCTGGCACTTGCGGCGGCAAAGGCATCCCCGTCTGCGGATTAACAAGTGGCACAGCGTATTGATCATTTGATTGACCATTTTGTGGATAAACAATAGGTGGGATAGGCATATTTGGATCATAATATCCAGGTAGTGGCGCACTTCGTCCTGCTTGTGGATTCGGGACATACGCTGGAAGATTTGCATAATTTGACTGATAACCCAGTTGCGACTGAGATTGTGGGTTAAACGTATTATAATTTGGATCACTATACCCACCTGATTGTTGGTATGGTGGTTGTTGGTATGATGACGGTTGTTGTGGTGCATAAGCTTGCTGTTGAGGATAAGGAGGTTGATAAGCCTGTTGTGGCACATAAGGTTGCGGTGGATAAGGTTGTTGCTGCCCATACGCCCCACTATATGGTGGTAACTGTCTCGGCGCATAAGATGGCGAAGGGGGATATGCCTGCCCTTGCGGATAAGGTGCAGGGTATCCCTGATTTCGGGTCCCCCCCCCACTCTGTTGTTGAGAAAGAGGCGTTCCCTGACTAATAAATGGTTGTGTATAACCAATATATGGTTGTTGCTGATTATACGTATTAGGAGGCATACCATTATTCGGTACAGATGATGCCCCTATTAACGGATTTGACGATGAAAGTGGCGCATGAGCCAGTGCTGGATTCGGATTTGTCGGTAAGGGCAACGAAGCACCAGATACTAACGACGATACTTGTGCTTTCAGTTCCTGATAACGATCACGTAAAATATTGGTAAGCTCAATGTAACGTGTAATTTTAAGTTCATCTTCATCTAAACGACGCTTTAATTCAGATAAATCACGATTCACTGTTGCTCCATCTACAGCATTAGCTCCTCCCACTCCTCCTGTAAGTGAAGCATTTGCTGGCACAGGCGCAGCGGGCGATGGTGTTGGCACCCCAACATTTGGAATCGCATTGGAAACTATTGGGGTATTTGATAAATTTTTTAATGATTCTAAAGAAAGTGTTACAATGGGGGTGGTTGTATCCGTTGTTTGCGATGACGTAGACGATACGGTAGGCGCAGAGGTAGCAGGCACATTCGCCGCACGAATATGATTAAGAGAAAGAATACCGATTAAAGCCGCATATAAAATCATTTTGTGTTAAAATTAATACTTTTCTCTTATAGAATATCGTACAAATAGTTAATAAATAATAAAAATGAACCATGCCACGTATAACAAAATAATAGCTATATATCCATTTATACTTTATGATACGTTTCATGCATTATATTTTTAGACGGTGCCGATCATGCTTAATGACGATATAAAAGATACGATCAGTGATATTTCTTTACCAGAGTCAGCACGCCCCTATTTTAGGAATGCAACCATTACAGATCGAATTGTTACACTCCATATCGACAAACAACAAATCCTTATCCTCATCGATGCCACCAATTTGCCCCATACACTTCAATCAGAGGTTAAAGTATTAATCGAAAACACATTCACAAATAGTCCATCTATTAAGCAACCTGTTCATGTGTCTTTTTCTGTTGATTCGAAAAAAAATGATACCTCTAAAACATCACCTTCTGCCCGTCAACCGATGCAAAAGAAAAATATTCCTGGCATTAAAAATATTATTGTCGTGGCATCAGGTAAAGGTGGGGTTGGCAAATCAACAACGGCTTTTAATCTGGCTATTGCCTTTCAAAAACGAGGGCTACGCGTCGGCGTGTTGGATGCTGATATTTATGGTCCCTCGCTCCCGTTAATGATTGGATGCCGTGACAAACCAGATGTCACCGATGCAAAAAAACTAATTCCCCTTCATAAACACGGGCTTTCACTCATGTCTATGGGATTTATTATAGATGAACACATGCCAATGATTTGGCGCGGTCCAATGGTACAGGGCGCCCTTCATCAATTATTGTTTGACGTTGATTGGGGGTATCATGGTGCACTGGATTTTCTTATTATAGACACGCCCCCTGGTACAGGTGATGTGCATTTAACACTCGCTCAACAAGTAGTTATTGATGGCGCCATAATTGTATCAACGCCGCAAGATATGGCACTCATAGATGCAAAAAAAGCAATCGCCATGTTTAACAAAGTATCAATCCCCATAATTGGTTTAATTGAAAATATGTCTTATTTTTGTTGCCCAAATTGCGGCACAGAAACCGATATATTTAACCGTTCAGGTGCCTATCATGCAGCTATAGCAGCAAAAATTCCCTTTCTAGGGGCCATTCCACTTGATCTTGCTATTCGACATGCATGTGATGCAGGACAACCCCTTGGTCTATATTCAGAGCAAAACGAAAGTGATTATTATAAATACATTACCAGCAAAATCGTTGAAAGATTGACCTATTAAAGTAGGTCTTAATACTAAAAAAATATTAGTTTTGCCTGTTGAAAAAATATGGAATTTCGCTATAATTACTCGAGTAATTTCATATCTTAAGGATAAACAATGTACGGTAAAAAAATAACAACTATTATTCTACTTAGTGTTGCGGTGCTTGGCACAGCTTGTCAAAAAAAGATTTCATCTAATTCTTACAGTGCGAATAATGTCGGATCAGCTGCGTATACGTATCAAGGTGTTATTATCGATGTGCAACAGGTAGATGTGACTGAAAAAGAACGTCTTGGTGATAACATGTTAGGCGCTGGTCTTGGCGCTGTTGCTGGTGGCGTTGCAGGATCTGCTATTGGAAAAGGCTACGGTCAGCTTGCTGCGATTGGTGCAGGTGCACTCCTTGGTGGTGTTGGTGGTGCGTTTGCGGAACAAGCACTTGGTCAGCAACAGGGGACTAAATACACCGTAAAATTGACAAATGGTCAAATCATGAATATCGTTCAAGGTGTTGATAATCCAATGCGTGTTGGACAACGTGTATTTGTTGAGATGGGGAGCGGACGTGATGCACGTTCACGTGTTTTCCCTGACAACACAGGAACACCAATGGAAGTTCAACCAATGCAACCTCAACCACAAGCGCCTGCAGTGGTCATTTATCATTAACTTATTTGTAATGTTACTTAACCCTCGGCAACACATACGCTGCACGAGGGTATTTTTTTATAACTGCTAACAAGGATCATCATTTATGCGTGTATCAGCTTATTTTATGCCAACATTAAAAGAAACACCTGCGGATGCACAAATCGCATCCCACCGTTTAATGCTGCGTGCAGGAATGGTGAATCAGTGTGCATCTGGTTTATATTCGTGGCTACCGCTTGGACAACGCGTTTTATCAAAAATTGAAGCAATCGTTGCGGAAGAACAAAATAAAATCGGCTGCCACCGTGTCATTATGCCGACCCTTCAACCAGCCTCTTTATGGCAAGAAAGTGGTCGTTACGAAGATTATGGCAAAGAAATGTTGCGTGTAAAAGACCGTCATGACCGTGATTTACTCTTTGGTCCAACGAATGAAGAAGTCATTACCGATATTGTACGACAGTATGTCAAAAGCTATCGTGATTTACCACAAACCCTGTACCAGATTACGTGGAAATTTCGTGATGAAATGCGCCCCCGTTTTGGTGTCATGCGTGGACGTGAATTTTTAATGAAAGATGGGTATTCTTTTGATTTAGACTACGAAAGTGCCCGTACAACCTATCGCCGAATTTTTGAAAGTTATTTAACTATTTTTGACCGTTTGGGATTGGTTGCTATTCCTGTGAAGGCCGATTCAGGAGCAATTGGTGGTGACTTAAGCCATGAATTTCAGATTATGGCAGAAACAGGGGAAAGCACGATTTATTATGATGCTGCCTATGATAATCTATCCACTGAACAACGTACATTTGACCATCTTCAAACACTGTATGCAGCCGCGGATGAAAAACATGATGCAACGAATTGCCCCATTCCAATAGATCGTTTAAAATCAGCACGTGGCATAGAGGTTGGGCATATTTTTTATTTCGGTAAAAAATATTCAGAGGCACTTAACCTAAAGGTATCTGGTGCTGATGGACAAGCAATCATTCCAGAAATGGGATCGTATGGCATTGGTGTTTCACGTCTTGTTGGAGCCATTATTGAAGCGAATCATGACGATGCAGGTATTGTATGGCCTGATGCAGTGGCACCTTTCAAAATTGCTTTAATTACCGCCAAAACAGGTGATGCGGCATGTGATGCAATTGCAAATGACACGTATGAAAAATTACAACGTGCTGGCATTGAGGTTCTCTTTGATGATCGCATAGAACGTCCTGGCGCTAAATTTGCAGATATGGATTTAATTGGCATTCCACATCACCTTATTATTGGCAATAAAGCCATTCAAGAATCGGCTATTGAATATAAAAATCGTCGTACGGGAGCGCGTGAAATGATTTCGCTCTCAGCACTTGATTCTTGGATTAACACCATGATGAGGTAACATAAGGTGCTCTCTTGTACGCTTTCCGCGGGTGGGACACCAATCCGCGGATTTGGATCCCCCCCTCCTCACAGATTGAGCCCTGGGAAACCCCGTCTATTTACTGAATAATTTTTAAGTCCCACGTATGTTTATCGTCATTAAAGGTATACAATTCAGGTAAACCATCCGTTGAACGATAGGGAATGTATTTAATTTGCTCTCCTTGTGAGAAATGAATATCACCATTAAAACCAAATTCAGCACCAAAATTACGAATCGTGATATAAAAATCCCGCTTTTTCATAAGATCAGGAATAATCTTCACGAAATCATCAAGTGATTTAATAGGCGTACCATCCACACTTTCAATACGGACAAGTCCTGTATTCGCACCATTTTTACGTTGCAAAACGGGAATCTGATCGAAAAAACCACCACCTGGCTTTAAGTTGCTCACAAAAACACCACGTGTCGCACCTGTACGGCGTACAATCATATCGTCAGCCTCATAAAAGACAGCTTTACCAAAGTTCAACATACGCTTGACCATATGTTCATGCAGATTATAAGTCTCCACCGTTAATGTCATTTCTTTACCATGGCGAATGATATCAAATTTAACTGTTTTATCAGCAGCAGCTGTATTAATAATCAAATCCATTTTGTAGAGCGAAGGCCCCACTTCCTGATCATTAACCTTAACCACAATATCACCAGCCTTAAAGTGTTTTGATGCAGGTGAATCAACCAAGGACGTCGAAACGGTAAGCACACGGCTAAAAGAAAGTGGATATTTTCTTTTTAACTCCTCTGCTTTTGCAGCGGCAAGACCATCATGTCTTACAAGATCTTCAAGCGCGGTTAACGTTAAAATAACACCTGTACCAACGCGTGTTGGCGTTTTTTTACTCTTAATCAAATCAAGCGCATCAAGTGCATAATCAATTGGAAAAGCAAACGCACTCGTCACGCCATTTGATGCATAAATGAACCCTATTACTTTTCCATCTGAATTAAAGACAGGTGATCCACTTGCCCCGCCTTGCGCATTTAAACTGATTCGGAAAACTTGACCTGACAAGACTTCTGTCGATTCAAATGGGTTCGCAACAGTTCCTTCATGCATTGAAAAATGTTTGTTTTCGTTTTTGCCAATAATAAATACATGCTCGCCCAAGTTCACAGCATTCCGTAATGTCGGCAGTGACGCAGGTACTTCTTTAAGATCATCAGGATTCACTTTAAGCAAAGCAAAATCATGCCATGGATCCGTGTAGAGCAATTGCGCCTGAACAACCTGACCATTAAACAACGTGACATCATAATGATCAATCACACCTTCTGATTTGGCAACATGGGCATTTGTTAAAATAATACCCTGATCTTTATCAAGAATTGATCCCGTACCATACGTTGTCCCTTCATCCGAATAAGCAGCAAGCGTTGTGCGAATTTCAATACTGACAATATACGGTTGTGCACTTAAATAAACATTTTGCGGGGCTTTACTTTCTACGATAGCTAATTTGGCATCGGCTAAAGCTGATTTGACCTCTGTTATTGGTGCTTTACTTTCATGTCCATAAGCGCCATACAGACACACCATCAATACGACTATTGTCTTAATCATCACCTATTTATCCTTCTTAATATTTGCGACCATACTTAAGCATTTGATGCAGGCATAACTTTTGTTGTTGAATATTCAAAATGAACAATTTCATCTGGATATAAAAAGGTACGAATCGCATGGGCAGTCTGCGCTGCCTCTGCAAAACCTGTCAAAATTAATTTAAGCTTATGGTCATACGTCGCCACATCACCAATCGCATAAATACCAGGACGATCCGTAGCACCTGTCATTGGATTAATCGTAATATGATTATTCGTTAGCCCCAAATTCCATTCCGCAATAGGACCTAAATTCATGGAAAGACCAAAAAATGCGAGTAAATAATCGGCATTTAAAAATTCTTGTTGCCCATCAAGTGTTTCAACACCAATATGTGTTAAATACCCATCATTACCCTCAAGCGACGCAAGTTGGTATGGCACTACAAGCCTTATTTTCCCAGACTCTGCGAGCGCTTTTAACTTAGCCTCACTTTCAGGAGCAGCACGAAATTTAGCCCGACGATGAACAACAGAAACAGATGCGGCAATCTCGCTTAATGATAAGGCCCAATCAACAGCAGAATCGCCACCGCCCGCAATAACAACATGTTTATCACGATATACATCACGAGATTTTACATAATAATGAACGCTTTTTCCTTCAAAAGCCTCAATTCCACTGAGCGGCGGACGATTAGGACCAAATGCCCCTACCCCAGCTGCAATAATAATCGCCTTACACCGAACGGTCGTTCCACTAGATCCTTCCACCTCAAAAGAAGTTCCCATTTCATTCAAAGACGTCAAACGAACAACCTGTTCTGACAAATGATAAGATGGATGAAAAGGTTCCGCCTGTTGCATCAAATGAGCTGCCAAATCAGCACCCAAACTTTGTGGATGTGCAGGAATATCATAAATTGGTTTTTCAGGAT
>CANKZX010000020.1 GCA_947488275.1 Alphaproteobacteria bacterium
TGAATCGGATTTTGAAGAGAATAAAGTGGTACAACTACTGCAACTCAAGTGGTGCTATTAGCGTGCAATCCAGCTGGTGCAACTACCGCAAGTCAAATGGCACCATTAAAGTGCAACCCAACTGGTGCCATTAGCGTGCAAATTGACAACATTCCATGAATATGGTAAAGAAAGTTTTTCAATATTTAAAAGTATTGGATCTAATTTATGATATTCGCGTTCTAAATAGATATTCATCCATTCCTTTGGATAAGTCGAATAGCAATATAAAGTTAGATCCTCTGTTTTATCCCCTGTAACTTCACCTAAGAAAAACTCATTCATATTAAAAGAAAGACACAATGTTAAAAAGCATTGATTGAGTTCCTCTAAATTTTGTGCCTTAGAAAATGGCTCTAAAACTTGATCAACAACGATTTCCCTTGTGAGAACCATTTTGTTTTCCATTCGTTTATTTCACCTTTTCCTTTTATCATTCTGAAATAATAAGTCAAGTAAAAAAATAAGTAAAATTTTTTTCTTATCAATTCATTTTAAATAATAACTTTATTCCACATATTATTTATTTTGATTTTTATATATAAATTACTTGAAAATATAAAAAAATGACATATATAGTACATATAATTAATTTTCAATTATTCAAAAACTATATAAATGAAAATATATTTAGATAATAAGTATATTTTATAACGTCAGGAGAATGTATGGCTTGTAATCCATTTTATTTATTTAATTCAGTTAACTTTATTTATAAAGTTATAAGGGTTCTTATTCTATTTTTAAGTTGTATGTCATTTAATGCACGATTGTTTGCCTCTGTTTTTGGGGTAAGTGATGTGCTTTTTGAAGGCGATATAGGATACCCTATCTGCCAAGATAAAATGTATATGGAGCCTGTAATAAGTCCAAGTAATAAAGAAAACAGTGAGAATGGAACGCCGCCACGTCAAGGTAAGAAAACGTCACCAGATCGTGTTATTTCTTCTTTTTATTCGGTAGGTGTGTCAGCCTCTAAAAAGAAAATCCCGCCTAAATTTCCATTAATCTCCTCGTTTGCGCCAGCAACATCAAGGACTGATTTATTGTTATTCAAAGCTTTTCAAGAAACGGACAATCAGCACCATATTGGCATGGAATTAACGATTCAGCGAATAAATGATTTTTATCCATACACGATACACACGTTAGGTTTAGTGCCGAGTGAACAGCAACTTGTTGTTGCAAAGTTTGCAACAATTACCAATCTTTTTTATAACGCATTTGATGTTAAGAGTGAGTGTTTAGAGCAGGCAGATCGTGTGCTTGCTGAATTAATTTCTGTTTTAAGACCAGATGTATTTGCTGGTGAAGCCGCTTTGACCATTATTAATGATATGAGGTATGTTCCCAATAGAGATGCATGTCTTGCCTTGTATGCGACTTTGATAGAACCAAGACGTCAGAATTCCTATCATGTTGTAGGAAGTGTAGAACATTCAATACCAAGCGCATCTGAATTCTATGAACTTTATGATCTTGTGCCTGTTTTGCTCTATGAAGAACGAAGTGTTCGGAAAATTACAGATATAACCTCTGTTCTTGAAAATTTAATTCAGTATCCTTTTGATTTTAGTGGTTGGCATCGGACGAGTGATCTTGATTGTTATTTGCAATTAATTCCGACACCGTTGGAACAAAGGGAAATTGCACGTGATATGACGATAATTTGTACGCCAGAAACTTCTGATATGAATCGTGCGATGATTCGAAACTGGCTCACCGAAACAAAATCTTTTCCGTTGTGGAGACGTGAAACAGTTAAACAAGCGGTATACTTAATGAATGAACACTCTGTTGAGATGAATAAACATCATCAACCAACCGTGATTTTACAAGCATTGGAGAGAGCAAGTAACATACATGGTTTTTCTCAAAATGACCGTATTTGTTACCAACAAGAGATTATCCAAAGCATACAACCGACTTTATTTTCTTCTTTATTAACCAGTGTGACGCCAACGGAGATGGAAATAGCGGGAATGATTGATAGGGTGATTAAAGATGAAGTGGCTGTTGGGGGTATGGTGCTTATTCGGGCTGATTCAGATCACAAAAAAAAGCGTAGAAATCCATTTGCTTATCCTGAAAATATGACAGTACCACCTGTATTTACGCTTACCGATGATAGTGAAGTTGCTGCAGCTATTTTTAAACAGATGGAAGAATCTTTTGTAAAAGAAAAATAGAATTGATTAACGGCTTTCTTTATTCTTGCATAAAAGTGCAAAACAAGGGTAACTATAAATAACCTATTGTTTTAAGTGGAGTGTATAATTAAGTGATCATTCAGGCTAACTCTTCATTTTTGGAAAAGCAAACAGTGTCGCAAAATACATCATTAAGGAATAACACGTACGTTAGAACAGATTCCACCAAAACAATAATGCAAGAAAAGGGTAGGGAAGTGCTCTATCATGAAGCGCAGGCTTTGTGTACCCTGGCTGATTCATTGAATGCCTGTTTTGATGAGGCTGTTACGATAATAGGCCAAACAAAAGGTCGTCTTATTGTAAGTGGTGTTGGTAAAAGCGGACATGTGGGACGCAAGATGGCGGCGACATTTGCATCAACAGGACAGCCTGCGTTTTTCGTGCATGCGGCAGAGGCAGGGCATGGTGATCTTGGAATGATTACAAAAGATGATACACTTCTTCTGATTTCATATTCGGGTGAGGCAAGTGAACTCCATGCCTTACTTGATTATGCCCATCGGATGCAATTGCCAATTGTATCAATTACGTCAAAAGCAACCTCTTTTTTAGCAAGCCATTCAACAATTACGTTGATGTTGCCTGATGTGTCAGAGGCGTGCCCAATGGGTCTTGCGCCAACGACATCAACAACACTGACTATGGCTTTAGGGGATGCGTTAGCGGTGTCGCTTCTTACATTAAAGGGTTTTACAAAGTCAGACTTTAATACATTTCATCCTGGTGGGAATTTAGGACATAAGCTACGTTCAATTCAGGACTTTATGCATCCTATTGAAAAAACGCCTCTTACATCTATTGCAACGCCTGTAGCTAATTGTTTGATACAGATGTCACAAGGTGGATTTGGCTGCGTTGGTATTATTGATAATGATGCACTTGTTGGTATTATTACAGATGGTGATGTAAGACGCCATATGTTGTCTGTGTTAGAGGCGAATAAGGTCACAGATTTTAAGACAGCAACAGCGATTGATATGATGACAAAAAACCCAATTATTATTACATCGGATGCCTTGATGGGGGATGCCTTGGCTATTTTCGAAAAAAAATCAATTACGAATCTGTTTGTTGTTGATACAATCGAAAACCGAAACGTTATCGGTATATTGCATGTGCATGATTGCCTGCGGGGAAAGGTTATTTAAACCATTCTTTTGTCGGTTCGGGATTGAATACGCGTAGATCTTGTATGGCTCTTGTACGATGTGTATAAGGGTCCTTTTTATACAAAGTCATATTTTTTTTGTTTATAATGAAAATTTAACTAGACACTTCACGCATACCTTGCTATAAAAAATGAGTATTGCCGATTTAGCTCAGCTGGTAGAGCAACTGATTTGTAATCAGTAGGTCGTGGGTTCAAATCCTACAATCGGCACCAGTTAAACTGCGAGTTCTTTAGAGAATCAACACTTCTTGGAAAATCTTAGTACTACCTTTTATGGTTTTTCAACCGTGTGATACTGTCACTTGTACGTTTCTTCGAAAGTATATGCGGTCGTGGCGAAATTGGTAGACGCGCAGCGTTGAGGTCGCTGTGAAGCAATTCATGGAAGTTCGAGTCTTCTCGACCGCACCACTTTTTTGATTTTTAAGAAATCCTCTAAATATACTCAGCACTGATGATTTTTAGTAATTCTGCCGTCATAGCGAACCTGCGTAGCAGGTGTGGCTATCCAGAAAAACAAACATTTTCGACGGAACAGGCATTTCTGACGCAACAGGCATTTCCGTAATAACAGCCACTGGATCACCACAAAAGCCTTCGGCTTTTTCGTGATGACGAGGGATGATAAAATTATCTTCTACTAAAAATCATCGGTGTTCAGTATATACTTTTCAGAAATAAAAACAGACATTTTTATTTCCCATGAGGGTATGTTTTAAACGTGTTGATATATCTATATTAATAATCTTGCCGCATTTGGAGTGTGTTCGTATCGACCGAGGGATATTTGGCATGACTCAATGATTCAGGTAAATGCAAATGCCTCAATCCATTTAAGAATTGAAAAAGTTGAGGTGCATCAAAAACAAGTTGTGCCGAATAAGAAAAAGGCAATGATAAAAGTATGCCTTGATTATTTGTACGCGTTGTTGTTTTGCAATGATCAATAAATTTAAAAATCCCCCATAAACCATCAAAGTGACGCACGGTTTCGTTTTGATTAAAATCCGTAATTGAAATTTTACAGGTTGATTGCTCAGTCATGACATCTGCCCAACTAAAGCGTTTTCGTTGAACAGGACCATGGCGATAAATTAACCGATTTGATCCATAGAAAAAGGATAATGAAGCAATGTTTTGGTCCATTGTAAATGATTCAACATAAAATGGAATATGTATATTATTTGACTTGTTCATGAATTCATCTCTGAATGAGAGTACTGATTCAATCATGTGTAGAGCGGGTTTGTAAATGTCAGCTTTTTCAGCGTTGGGTTTATCTAGGTTCGAATCAGATGGATCATATTTTATGATGTTAATCAGTGGTTTAAAATAGGAGTGATAAAAGGTTTCAAGCATCCCTTTTTCACCGAAAAGTTCTTTAAAGACGGTCACATCAAGATCATTAGGTGCCTTTTCTAGAAATGGATATGTTTGGCAAAATTCTTTGTAATAATAGGTGTAAAAAGTCGTGTGCCACGTTGTGTCAATGTATTGTGTTGCATGGTGTTGAATAAGATCCCAGGTGCGTTTGATAATCGTTTGAAGCCATTCTCTTAACGGGGAGGGGACTTTATTGATTGTTTCTTTTAGAACAAAAATAGGATGTTTTGGATCTCCTTCAAGATAAGAATGAGCATATAAAAAACACGCTTTATTGAGGTCTGGTGAATTAAGAAGTATGTTTATTCCTTGTGTGAACTGACTTAAATTGGTGATGACACATTGTAACGTGCCAAGTCCTTTATCACTGGTGAGGGTTGAAAACTCATTCAAATCTTTTAAGGGGGATTCAGGAACTAGCGGAGCTATTTGGGCTATTTCATGATTAATAAAAGTAACAATTTTTAGGAGTGCTTCATCCTTTCCAATCAAAAAATTAAGGATTTTTAAAAGTTCATTTAACGAAGGTGTCGGAGCAAGCTGAATGCTATTTAAGAAAGTATGCCAATGAACTAAGAAATAATGAGCATAATAAGCCGTTAATTTCTGTAATACATTTTCTTTGGTATGCGTTGTTGAATGCGTTTTATTGTCGAGTCCTATTCGCTCGTCCGCACGTAAAACGGCATCAATATAGGCTGGTGCATTTTTTTTGAAAATTTCTGTATATCCGTCCACTGTATAGAAAATAGGGATGAACGATTGATTTTCTTTGAACACAAATTTAAAATACGGATCCCATGCATTACTGGGGATAAAAAATTTTACTTCTTGCGAATCAGCGTTTTGCTTTAACTGAGTGTAAACACGTTCATAAGGGGAAAGATTCTCAAGGATATGTTGCTTTTGCTTAATAAGTGCTTGATTAAGAAGAAAGGGAGGCCTGTTTTCAAAAGACGTTTTGTTTAAATACCATAGTAACTTTTCACAAACGTCTGGTCTATCTTTATAACGTATTTTAATATCATCAGAAAGAATATTAAGGAACATCGGACGATCAATCATTTTTCCTGTTTCAAGTGTTAAATAGGTTTGCAAAAGATGTATCATACCTTCATTCGGGGTGTTGTCATCAATAAGTAACCCTTCAATTCTTTTGTACAACAGTGGAATGTAGTGTTTGGCAAGTGCTGCTATTAATATTCGCTGCATGGATTCATCTATTTTATAAAGTGTATAACGTGTGTATGGGCGGTACCATTTTACCTTTTTATAAGAATTGATGTTCATGCTTATGCGAAGAGGTTCAAGCTGAGGAAGAATATCAACAAGTTCTTTATCGTTGTGTGCCTTCTCTTCTTTGTGTTCATATTGTTGAAGCATTCGAGTCATTTTAAGCGTGTGATTTTTAAGGCTAAATGCCGATATAAGCGAGAAAAAAATATAATAAGAGAATAAACCAATTGCTGGTAATAATATAATATATCGCATGTATGTAATAATCTTATAACGATATTGTTTGTTGATCGCGAAATCTTTGCCGCCTAAAATATGTTTTTTAAAAAAACCTTTTATAAAATAGCTTCGTGTTTGATAATGCAATGGTTCTGTTTGTGGTGTTTTCGTTAATATCTTTTGCAAATAAGATGCATAATAATCTGTTGGAGCTGTGTATGCTTCTGCAGCACTTGAAAAATAGATTCCAAAAAGCGTATATGGATTTTCAGAAAACGTATTGCTGAAAAGTGTTTTTAGAAAATTACGTATACCGACTTTTATGTAAAGGAATTGATGAACAAAATTGACAGCATTATTATAGGTGGATGAATCGTGATTAAAGGTGATATTATCACTTATGCTATTTTGAATTTTGGCAATAAGTTGATCATGATGTAAGGAGAATACACGTTGAATCAAGGATGGTGTTGATTCTTTTAGTGTATAACCAAAAGGATTTTCGTATTTCTGATGAATATGAGAGGCAAAAAATTCGTAAAACCCTGAAATTAAATCCATTTTTGTAAACATAAGATAGAGAGGAACTTGTATGTTAAGGGTTTTATATAGTTGTGTGAGGTAGGCTTCAAATATTTGCGCATACGCACCTGTTTCTTCTTCGTTAAGGGACAAAAGATGCGCGATATCTTGTGTAAGAATAATTCCATGAAATGTTTGAGAGAACTGATGCCGCTTAAGAAGGTTTTTGAGTAGAGTTAACACATTCGTTTTTTCAAGGGTGATATCAATTTCAAGGAAAACGCCTTCTTGCGTTAAATGCCAATTGCCAGCATTCAGTTCTTTTAGATCTGTTAGCATTTTTTGTGTTGTTGGATCCAATTTAAAAAAAGTTAATCCAGATTGGGATAAAAGCGTTGATTTACCTGAAAGAGGTGCCCCAATTACTAAAAACAATGGGATTTGAGCTGTATGAGCTTTTTTTCCACTATGCCATATAAATCGTTTTTCAAGAAGACGCACAAGAAGAGGAATGCTTTTTTTAAGTGTGCGGGGATCAATATTTTCATTTGATTTATTATCTGAAAGAGTATCTATTATTTTCTTATTGGCATAATTATCAAGGACATAGTAAATAGTTACTTTAATGAGCCAAAAAATAAAGAGCCCGCCAATGATGCTGCCGCGTATTAAAGGTGATTGAAGAAAAGCATCGCCGTCAATTTTAAGATAAGGACCTGCAAACCAAATGAGTAATCCAATAAGGATTAAACCTGACAAATTAACGATATCGCTTATAGTTAATATTTTTTTCATGGTTTATATTCCTACGATTCTACATTTATGTTAAGTGTTTTATTAATGACTTCAATCGCATCAAAAATTGGTTGTGTAATATGTTCAGCTTGATAATTAAAAATAAGACTCGTGATGAGCATCACTACAAAAAAAGTGGCAATAATGAGCCACAAAGAGAGAATAATTGTTTTTTTTGGGAGTGCGTTTTCATAACGATCAAGAAAAAAATGTGTATGTGAATGACGATAAGGTGCAATTTTCTGAGCCAAATCATGTTGGATGGCCGATAGAATGAGTGGTTCTTTGTTGTAATATTTCCCTTTGAACCCAAGTTTTAATAGAATATATAAAATTTCAAGAAGAGGTGCATTGATTGCAGGTTCTTCAAGCATAGTCTCAAGGATGATATAAAAACGTTCACCACCAAAGGTTTCTTTGTAAAAGATGCTTAAAAGGCTGATTTCTCCCCATCCATTTTCCTTTCCCCATTCAGTGCATAAAATTGTTTCGTCTAATGCCGTACACAAACAATATTTTGTTGCTAGAATTTGACGTGTTGAAAATCCTGCACGGTGAGCATCTTGTTCGAACACATTAAGGCAATTGATTAAAAAGGTGTGTAGTGTTTGAATGTTTTCTTTTATTTGTGCCTGTTTAATAAGGCTTACAATTCCGATTAAGGGTATTGCGGCTGTTAATAATTCATTTTCTCCTTGTGATGTACGTGGAGATGAAAAATTCTGACGCGGATTTGATTGAATATTTTGCATCATTTATCCTTCATGAAATGTTTGATGGGTAGTGCGTTGAATTGTCCAAACTTCAAATTGAAAGTCGGGAAGAAGGCTGGATAAATGAAAGGCAAGTGCTGATGACGTTTGAAGGTTTTCCCAGAGTTCACCTGTTTGATCAAGGGAGAAATAGGTAAAACCTGCATAAAAAGGAATTTTCCGTGGCACCACAGAGAGTGCCTCTAGACGAATGCCTGGCAATGAATAGGTAATAACATCTGTAATCTCTTCAAAGGCGCTCACCTTAAGTGTTTGGGGGAGTTCTTGTCGCAATTCATCTGGGGTGACATACGCACGTACCGCAAGGATAAAATCAGCCGTTTCAAGAAGTTCTTTATTGGGGATTTTAACGATCCATAAACCTGGCTTATATAATTCAACAGGGAGTGATTGTGCATTTTGATTGATAATAAGTAAAAAAGATTCACGTAGTGATGTCATGAGAGATGTAAACGTTTTCTCTAAGTTTGCATGATCATAAGGGGGGGCAAGCTGTGCATTTTTTCGTGCGAAAGTTGTCATTTCTGCTAATAACTGAGAAAAAATATGATAAAGCTGGAAGGGAGGATTCGGTGAACTTTGTGTCATACTATTGAGTAGTGGTATGTAACGGTTCATAAGTTGTAAGAGAATAAAATCTGATAGCTCTGAAATTCCTCCCCCTTCATCAATGCCAGCTACACGAACAGCAAGTATTTCGGCACGATGAATAAGAAGGGTCAATAATTCATTCATATACCCCCTAAGAATTGAATTTTGATTACTATTAAGCAAAGGCGGTATAAAACTTTCACTTAAGATGATACCTTTCCCTGGGATGATTTGTTTGACATGCGCAAGAGCGATATAACAATAAGCACTATTTGTTGTGGATGTAAAAATGGCAAGTCTTGGATCACCAACAGTAATAGGTGCCGTATCATTTATTAAATCAGATGTATTATTATGAACGTGTTTGCGAACAGCAACATAACGAATAGGATTAATTGTATCATCTGTATCAATAATTTCTGGAAAGTCTGGACGTCGAAGAGGGATGGCAAGAAAAAGTGTGCTGTTTGTAAGCGTGGTGGGTAGTTCGAGCGGAGGTGGTGCTGATGCATTATTTGGAATGTCAACAAAAGTACCGTCAGGAAAGAGGCAGCGACATTGTTTTATACCAATTTTTCCAAGCGGTAATAATGCGTGATCAAGTTCAAGCGTATCAAAGCCCCAACAATAGGTATGAAAGAGGGATAGATAGTTCTGAAACATAAAATCAAAATAGCGATCTTGCTGTTGAAAGTGCTGTGGTGTCAAGAACATGCCTTCTGACCAAACCATTTTATTGTACATGTGTTATTCCTTTATATTGTGTATATCGTTAGTTAATAGAAAAATCTAAGGCATTGAGATTAACCATGACACGTTCATTTTGGATCTCTGAAAGGGCTATAATTTCGCGCCATTTTGCTTTTTTTAAATCGTAATAAGCGACAATAAAGCCTAGGTAACGCGCATTCGGATCAATTGTTAGTATGAAATCGTTCGATTGATGGATGCTAATTTCAAATTTATGTTCACTAATGAAGTCCTTTCCAAAAACGTCAGGTGCTTTTGTGTACAAGTCATTAAATGTTGATTGGTTAAAAGTATTGACGTTTTTAAGCTGGAAAATGTGCACATCCACTGGAGATGGTCTGCCATTAATATTTGGATTGATATCTTCACTGCTTTTAAACATCAGAATAATTTCATTTGCTGACTGTTTAATGGGTGATGAGCAACTGAGTAGTACAAAGCAACTCAAAAAAATGAAACTTATGTTGATATATTGGTAATCTTTTTTCATGATCGTGCTCCTTTTGTCAGTAATGCCTGCAGATGAGAGTGATTTCTGATTGTGTTTTTTGTATGTGTTACATCATCGTCATGCAACAAAGATGGTGCATGTAATAAAGCAAGGTGTGAGTGTGATTTCTGAGTCTCTATCGCTAATATGCGTCGATGCGATGCATTTTGTTCAAGAAAAGCAAGTTTGTCTTCCTTTGGATCCGATTGTCTGCGATCGGATGAATGTGATTTTTTGGCAGATAAATATGCTTTATCTGTATGCGTGTCACGATAAGAACGATCGGTTTGAGTCGATATTATTTCACAAGACACACGATGCGATCCCATATGAATATCTTGGTTCGTGTTTAAACAGTGCCACTGATGATTGACTTTAATGTACAACTGATGATTAACACTTTTAAATTCAAGAAGCAGAGGATAAGAATCCTGTGTGCTGAGGAGCGGTAATTGTTTAGACACGAACAGACGTAACCGCGCAAGTGCAGAAGAATCGATCTTGCTTTTTGTTGAGGTTTTATTGTGAATAAAAAACTTTAAGTGCATAAATTTAATCTCAGCAAGATGAATCGTAGTAAAATGGAGCAGGTTGGCGATTGGAAACACTGGTATCCCATTTATCAACTTTGCTTGGTTGGCTTAGGAGCCATGTATTCCAGCCGAGTTGAAAATGTGAATTAAGTTGGCATTTAGGAACCTGATCTTTTTTTAGAATAAGGGTTATTGAATAACTAAGATGATTATCAATGTAATAATTAATAAGCGTTCTAAGTTTGTTGAAAAAAGCAGAGGTTGGTATGAACTCTTTAAATTTTTGGTAATTAAGCGGGCCAATGATCAGTATAAATTTATTTTGAACAGACCATATTTTCTGTCCAATTAAGGCTGATTTGCCAAGTTGATTATGTATTTTTTGCGTGCCAAGCTGTGTCCAATCATGTGATTCTAACGGTAACCATTCTCCTTTAAAGGGTTGAAGAGACACATTAAGTGAAAGATAACTTTTTAAAAGACGTATGAGCCCCGAGGCTGATCGTGGTTGTTGTGATAAAAGTCCTGCATAAAAAACACTCGTCTCCTTTAAATCAAAAGTTTGGTTTTCTTCGGTAGAGGTCAATGCATCACCATGAAAACTTCTCGTAATATGAGCATAATAGTCAGGTGTGTGCTGTTGCTGTTCTTTTTCATAATTCACGAAGATACATTTCTTTGCCCATACACGGTAATATAAGGACAGAAGTCTGTGTTCGAATAAGCTTAAAAAATGAGCAAGCGCCGTATTGCCAAGACGTTTTTGCACAAGGATAAAATCCGTATAATATTGTGGTAATGCGCCCGTTATTCCCGTTAAACCAAGAATTGATGTTGTGATAATAGGTTGTGTTACATGCTGTGTTTCTTTGTCAAAATAGGCGGGTTCGAAGGCATGTATTTGTGATGTAGGAAACGAGAGTGATGTCTTGTGATGTAAACGAAGAATTTCATAGCGTGGCAGTGCTATTTTTCCTAAATCCCCGAGTGCTGAAGAAGATGGAAAGGCTGGATCAATGCAACGCTTGTTTTCAAACAAGCGAATGGCCTGAAAAAAAGTAAAGCGGTACGGTTCGTGTTTAAGCCTCATTAAAGGAGAGACTTTTTCCCCATATTTGGTTTCCATCGTATTAAGTCTCCTGATTGATTCGCATAACGAACGGTGAGCTGTGTAAATGAATTGATTGAACAATAAGCTGTTATAAATTTCTCAAAAACACTGGTAAATAAGAAAAGTGAAGCGTGTTCTTTTAGAAAAGTGATAATGACTTCCGTGCCATTTAAAATGGCATTTCCATAATGGGCGTCTCCGCGTGTAACGATCGATTTCGTAACGACAGATTCAATTGTGTTAATAAAGAGGGTGTTTTCTTCACTGCGTGAGAAATTGTAAAGTTGTAATATTTCTCTAACGAATTTTGTGGCATTTGTGTTATTGACAAATGAAAATGTATTTAACATAAGGAGCGAAATAAGCTGCCAGCGCATACCATGTGATAGCGATAGATGATAAGCTGGTGTAAATGGAAGGAGGACTCGAATATCACCTTTTATATTATCTTTTATAAATTGAAGTTTTGGATGGTTACCCCCATGGGGTAATTTGCTTGGTAATTGATGATTCGTACATAAAAGCTGTGGTTGTGCAATCGCCACATTATTAATATGGTTATGATTATCAATAAACGATACAAAGACATCTTCTTGTCGATAGGGTTCCGTTGACGAAGCATCGAGGTTCCTATTTTTACGTTCGCTATGCCAATAAACTGATTGATTGTTTTGTTCTTTAAAACCGTATAATGGAGAACAATGATAGGGTGTGCCAGAACGATCAGATAATAGAATAGATTGAATTTTATAAATTTCAATTTCAGTTAGTCGTCTGGCATCAGGAATGATCGGATAGTTACTTTGTGTTTGGTCGACAAGAATTGGCTCGCCCACTTTATCAAATAGGTTAATAAGGGGGGTGCAGTGTAATAAAAGGCTATTTTTTGTAATGATTGACCGTAAAGCAGGTGTTTTCTTTTTGAAACAAATGACACATGTGATTTCTCTTCCTATTGCGTGTGTTTTATAAAAATCATCATTTAGAATAAGATCAAAAAATAAAAACTTCTCAGGAAATATAAAAAATTCAGTGAGCAAACGATAATTGAGCATGGACTGCTCTGGATAGGGAAACAACCCTTCATTTTCATCAAATCCCACTGGACTAATCGCATCCGCATTAAAAGGAATTGGATTTTTCCCCTCTTCGATGATAAAACCCCCTAGTTTTTCTTTAAACAAGAGTTCATAAAATTGAAAAGAATAGGGCGTTGCTGCATTAATAAAAAAGCGAATACGTTTCGGGTTGAGTGTGCAAAAGGATACATCAGGTTTTAAACAACGTACGTTTATAATTAATGCATTTTGTGTTTGTGGTAAAAAAGGTGATGTGGTCGATTCATTTTCAACCAATTCGATTCGTGTTATTTCAATGGGGTAAATAAGGGTATCGTAGCATGTTGAAAATTGACAAATCGTACCATAAGAAAGATGATTTTCAATTTGAGTCGATTCGGGGATGAGATACCCTTCCGTTGCTTCGGCGTTTGCTTGTAATTGAATAATTGATAAGGCAGGGATTGGTAACTGATAATGCGGGTAGAGAAGATTAAGAATTGTATCGGCAATTTCAGGCAAATCATCATTAATACGGCGTTGAATGCGTGCCGTAAGAAAAGCAAATGATTCAATAATGCGTGCAACATGAGGATCTTCGGATCCTTGTTCATTTAATCGAAGCTGACGTGCAATTTTTGGATTCGCCTTTGCAAATTCACCACCTGCTGCCCGCAAGAAAGCAAGTTCATTATTATAATATGATAAAAAATCATCCATTATATGTTACTTTCTTTTGTTAATTATTTAACGTCTCACTTTATTAAACTGAACATAGTGCGTTGTGTAATGCATATCTGAATAAGCAAGTATGAGCTCTAAAAAGACACTATCATCTTCATCTACACCAACAGATAATTCGGCATTAACTGAGAATGTGGCGAACGATTTATTTTTAAGCGTAACGTGAACATTTTTTAAACGAGGTTCAAATGAAGAAATGGCTTTTTCAAGGAATACACATGCTTTGATAAGATCATGTTCAGAGAGAAGTGAATAATTTGAGAAATCCTGTATGCCATATGTAATAAGTGATGTCTTTAATTCTGTTAATGAAGGAGGGGGAGGGATAAAAAAACAGCGTGTTTGCAAAATGCATTCTATGTTTTGCACGATGCTTTTTAGTAAAAAATCGGATGTATCGTGTGTTAAATCTTGATTAAAAATACCTTCATGGTTATGTGGAAAAACATGTGTTAATCGTTCAAAAAAAGGTAATGCTATCATGATAAACTCATTTCTAAACAAAGGTGTTCGCTCAGTTGATCATGAAAACGATGAGGCGTTAGGGTGAATAACGCATAAAAATCACCAGGCTTATCAGGGCGTTCATTTACAGTTATTTCAGCAGCGCTTAAGGGGTATTTTGCTGTAAACTCCTGTGTGAGTTCACCCGATGTATTTGATGTGTATTGAATAAGCCATTGCTGTAAATAATTTTCAAGAATATCACGTGTCGCAAAGGATCCAATTTTTTGTCGTGCGATAATTTTTAAATAGTGTGCAAAACGCGATAAGGATAAAACTGTATCAAGTGATAATGCAATTTTCTTTTTATGATGTTCATAACAATAGACGCTTCTACAGGTGTAAAATGCGCATATCGGGCTATACGTGCAACGTGATAAAATGATAAAACCGAGATCTTGCAACGCTTCTTCGTGTTCGTAGCGTAAAGCAACTTCGCACGCTGGTTTTGCATAAAAGAATGACGTATGATCATCCTCGTATTGAATGGGTGTTTTTTCGACAATTCCGCCTTGAGGCGACGTGATGTTTATCCCCTTAATGTCATAAAACCAGCCTGTTTGTGCAAATGAACGCATAATGACAGCACCTAGGCAGTAAGCCGAATTTCCCCATAAGTAATGGCTAGTGGTAAAGGAATCTTCTTGAAAACAAAAATGATCAATACGATCATCAAGTAATGTATAGGGGGTGCGTAAGCAAAAGCGTACAAGCATTAAATTGAGGAATCGTGCATCAGGGCTTTGCCTGACTCTTTTCCATTTTTCGTATGAAGGATGTTCAAAAATACGTGTAAAATCAACAAGGGTTTCAAGTTCTGATAAGTGTTCAACATTAAAAAAATGAGGATCAACACCAATAAGGCATGGCGAAAATGCGGCTGCAGCGACACCTGTTAAGGCATGGAGTACATATATATCATTTGGACTTCTTTTATCTTGCTTTGGATTTGCATAATAATCACAAATTAATAAACCAAAAGGTTTCCCGCCTGGTTGGTCAAATTCATTGGTATAAATTGCTTTAAATAATTGGCTTTGGTCAAAATCAATAGCATTCATTAGATCGCGCGACAGCTCCTGCCAATTTAAGTTAAGTATACGAACATGAACGTTTTTTAATTCATTCTTGCATTCGAGAAGGTACATAAGACCACGCCAACTTGCCTCTAATGCTTGAAAACGTGGATGATGCATGATTGCATTAATCTGGCGGTTCAAAATCATATCGATCGCAATGAGAATGGTCTGATGCATAAATCGATTTTCTCTAAAGGGTTGTTTATCGGATTTAATGAGTAAACATTAAATCCGAAGAATAATTAATATAACAAAATTTCTAACCAAGTTTAGGAATCTTCGCGACAAGTCGAAGCGATGCTGTTAATTCTTCCATTTGCAACCATGGTCTTAACCAAGCAACCGCATTATACGAACCAGGGCGCCCTGGAATTTCTTCAACTTTGACAAGCGCTTCGGCGAGAGGAAACTTGGCTTTCATTTCCTGACCTGCGTCGGTATTACCATTTACGTAATTTAAAATCCAACGGTTAAGCCATGATTCAACATTTGATGCTTCCATAAAACTACCAATTTTGTCGCGTGCCATGATTTTTAAATAATGGGCAAAACGGCATGTTGCCATAATGTAAGGCAGGCGTGCGGATATTGCTGCATTCGCTGTTGCATCTGCCAAGTCATATTGTTTTGGTTTTTGAACGGTTTGACCACCAAAGAAGACGGCATAGTCTGTATTTTTATAGTGGCAAAGTGGTAAAAAGCCAAGTCCGCTTAGTTCTGCCTCACGGCGGTCTGTTATACCTATTTCCGTTGGGCATGCGGCATCAATTTCGCCATCATCTGTCTTGAAAATATGCATAGGTAGTCCTTCAACGCGCCCGCCGCCTTCAGCGCCTCGAATAGCAGTGCACCACCCATATTCGCTAAAAGCATTGGTAATGCGCACACCGTGTACAAATGATGCACTCATCCAGCAATAATCTTCATGTTTTTGTTCTTTGCTGTGTCCTGTACTATCAACAATGGCTTCTTCATAATTGAATTCATCAATTGGTTTGGTTGAGCTGCCATAGGGTAGGCGTGCAAGCACACGAGGTAACGTGAGGACAACAAAACGCGCATCTTCGCTATCTCTAAAATTGCGCCAGCCAATATACTCAGCTGAATCAAAAATCTTTGCTAGATCACGCGGTTTTGAAAGATCTGTCCAGCTGTCAAAACCAAAAGCTGAGGCATTTATATTACCTATGAATGGGGCAAAGCTACTTGCTGCGATGCCAGAAATATTTTTTAACATTCCTATATCATCGGGTGTATTTGAAAAATCATAGTCAGAAATAAGTACGGAATAGGGCTCTCCGCCTGCGCTACCAAATTCACTTTCATATACCTTTTTAAAGAGTTGGCTTTGATCAAATTCAGCCGCTTTATCTAGGTCTTTAAAAATTTCACGTTTAGTCGCATTCAACATTTTTATTTTAAGATTACTTCCTGTCTCTGTATTCATCACTAAGTAATGCAAGCCTCGCCAACTTCCTTCTGCTTGTTTAAAGACATCGGCATGCATTACTTCTTTCAGTTGCTGCGATAATTTTTGATCGATAAACTGAATAGCATCATTCAGTGTAAGCACTAAATTCTTATTCCATTTAATTGTCCCATTTAGAACTTGCTGTACAAAAATGGTAAGCAATTCTTTGGCTTGATCAACGGGGGTTTGTTTTGTGACAGCAATCACTTGATTAACAAGACTTAATGGTGCACCTGAAGTCTCAACGGCTGCGGTTGCTTGTTCGGCTGTAGCATCTGTATATGTCATTCTATTTCTCCTTAGCTAGCAGCTACTTGTTCAAGTCCAAGTTCACTAGATACACTTTTAAGTTGTTCATTATTTTGCAGAAGATCTTCTAGGATTTTTTCCAAATCTTCTGAACGATCAATTTTCGTTGATAAATCTCTGATTTTATTACGAATATCGAGCAAATCTTTTAATGGCTTTATTTGTGCAACAATATTGGCAGGTTCAAAATCAGCCATTCTCTCAAAATGCAACTCAACACTCATTGTGCTTCCATTATCTTCAATGGCGTTTTCAACGGTAAAGGTGAGACCTGGTTTGATATTTGCCATGACTTCATCAAAATTATCACGATCTATTTGTACAAATTTGCGTTCACGCAATGGCTTTTTTTCGAGCCCTGCATTTCCAGAAAAGTCACCGAGAACACCAACGACGAAGGGTAATTCTTTTTGAACAACGGCTCCTTCTGTTTCAACTTCATATATGATGTGCACTCGTGGTTTACGGACACGTGAGAGTTTCATTTGCGTACTATTCATAAATTTCCCTTTTCTTTTTTATTGTTCAGTTGCTGTATCTTCAATCCCCGTTAGGCGGTAAATATTAACAAGGATAGATTGATCCTCTACTAATTCTCGTAAGAGGTCAGTAAGAGGCATTTTTCCCCACCGTACAGCTTTTCTCAAAAGGTATGGCAGAGGGGAATGGGGCTCAGTGCGCTGAAAGAAATTCGAAATCTCAAGTAGATTCTGAAAGGCGCTCTCACGAGTGACGGTCGAATGTGTCTGAGGTTGGTATGTGGCTGTTGATGTTTCTGTATGTTCGATCGACAGTATTTCCTCAGATGTTTGCTGAAGAACATTTGGTGCGATTGTCCTTAAACAGGATAAACAGGTTTCAAGCGTCTTTTTTATGTCATTAAATGAAGGGGCTTCGTGTCCACAATGCATAGTGAAAAGACGATCGATTTCGGCGAGTTCTTGTATGCACGTATTGAGCGCTGAAAAAAGGGCAGCAAAAAATTCTTGCGGTGTTTCCTTGATTGATATTGTAATATCAAGCGTATCTTTTGGATCAATTTTTGCATTTTGCAGCGTAAGACACTGCCATGTGGCGAATGAATGTACACTTCTTCCTTGTGTTAAAGGAATATTAAGCAGAGGAAAAATCAACACACCTTCCGTGCTCTCTCCATTGAGCCCAATAAAAGGCATGAGGCGTGCCTCATACCCATCTTCATCTTTTTCGGGATGCAATGTATCCCAATATGTTTCGATTAATAAACGCGTAAGTTGCAGGCATGAACGCAACCCATCAAAGCCATTTATTCGAACAGAAGCCTCTATAAGCCACCCTAAGACTTGGAGGTCTTTGCTCTGTTCAGATAGAATTCGTATACTCAAATTATAGACATTTAACCAGTGTGCTCTCGGTGAATCATCACTTGCCTCGCGTTCACTTGTTTTTGCCAAGAAACGTTCTTCCTTTAATTGAGAGTAAAGTGAATTAAACGAATTGTTGGTACGTACATCGCTTCCGCATGGAAAGTCTTGTGAAATAGGAAGAATGAGCGTTTTAACATCGAGCATAAAGTGTAAAACCTAAATTTGGTCTTATCTGATAAACCTGAAGGTAAACAGCAAAAAATAAAAAGTATACGCGAATTATAAGTAAATTTGCTAATGATTTTTACTATTTTACACATTGACCTTTTAAATATTTATGTGAGAACAATGATGGTGTTATAACCCCTAAAATCATAGGATTTACAATGGCCATATATATTCAAATAGCTGATTTACCTGGTAATGTTACCGAAAGCGGTCATACGAAATGGATTGAAATTAATTCATTTCGATTTGGTTGTGGTCGTGGTATTGCTTCACGTATGCCAGGAAATACAGAGAACCGAGAAGCAGCAACTGTTTCAATTAGCGAAATTAGTTTTAGTAAAGAAATGGATGAAACATCGCCAAAACTTTTTACACTCGCCTGTGTGGGGACGGGGAAAGTCGTAAAGATTGATTTTTGTCGAACGGGGGCTACACCGTTGGTTTTTGCCTCGTTTGAATTGACGGATACGCTGATTAGTAGTTACAGCATTGATGGAAATTCAACAGGTACACCGTACGAAAGTATAAGTCTTAATTTCTCGAAGATACAATATAAGTATACGCCTTATAAGTCTGATGGTACGGCAGGTTCACCAATTGCTGCAACGTATGATTTGTCGACGGCAAAGAGTTCTTAGTGTAATTAATTTTACCCGTTAGGGGAATCTTATGTCATCTGTGAGTCAAGATAAACACCGTATTTCGATTGAAACACCTCTTGGCAAAGATAAATTAATCTTGACTCACCTCGAGGGAAGTGAATTTATTTCACGCCCTTTTTATTTTCGTTTACATGCATTTAGTACAGATACGCACATTGATGAAACAAAAATCGTAGGCACGTCCGTTACGTGTTTGATCCATGGTGCTGCTGGTGCTGTGCGTGTTATTAACGGTTATGTTTCTCAATTTACACGAATGCAGCCTCTTTCTTTGCAGAATCGTGTTTACCATTTGGAAATTGTTCCATGGTTTTGGTTTTTGACACATTCACGTGACTGCCAAATTTTTCAAAATAAAACAGCTGTTGAGATTTGTGAAATTATTTTTAAGCAATTTGGATTTTCTGATTATGAGGTGTCGCTAAACAGTACATACACGAAACGAGAGTACTGTGTGCAATATAATGAATCAGCATTTGATTTTGTTTCACGGTTGTTAGAGGAAGAGGGGATTTTTTATTTTTTTAAACACGATCAAGGAAAACATACTTTAGTTTTGTGTGATCTTGTATCAAAATGTGGCGATAATCCGTGTAAGAATGTATCGTTTGCTGCTGGTTCATTTTTGGATGAACATATTAGGCGTTGGGAACATTGCTATACATTCTGTGGAGGAGAATACGCATTAACCGATTATGATTTTAAAAAGCCAAGTGTCGATCTAAGCACAACGACAAAAACAGCCGTTAATTTTGGGAATATAAAGAAATATACCTTTTTCGATTTTCCAGGACACTATGTTGACAAAACATCTGGCACGCAGCTTAGTCGTGTACGTATGGAGGAGGAGGAGCAAAAGCATGACGTTATATACGGTGATAGTAATGTGTTTCAATTTCTTCCTGGTACAAAATTTACATTTCAATCCACTCAATTGCCGAATGAGCAAGGAACGTATTGGCTTACATCTGTCACACATAAGGTATCTGATACGTCACATTGGCTTTATGTCGGCGGACATGACGACGAACCCTATACAAATACGTTTACGTGTATGACAGCGTCTTTACCTTATCGTCCTCTTTCAATTACAGAAAAACCACGTATTAAGGGGGTGCAGGTTGCGGTTGTAACGGGTTCGTCTCAAGAAGAAATTCATACCGATGAATATGGTCGGATTAACGTTCGTTTTTTATGGGATCATCGTGGTAAAAAAGACGAGACAAGTTCTTGTTGGATTCGTGTGGCGCAAACATGGGCAGGTCAAAAATGGGGTTCCTTTTTTTTGCCACGCGTTGGGCAAGAGGTGATCGTTGATTTTCTTGATGGAAATCCAGATGCCCCTATTATAATCGGTAGTTTGTATAACGCACAGAATATGCCCCCTTATGATTTGCCAACACAACAAACGCAAAGTGGTATTAAATCGCACTCAACACCAAAAGGTGAAGCAACGAACAGCAATGAAATTCGTTTTGATGATAAGAAAGGAACGGAACATTTTTTCGTGCATGCGCAAAAGGATTTTCAACGAGTTGTTGAAAATGATGATACGCTAAATGTTCTTGGTACACAGACCAGTACCGTTAAAAAAGATAAAACACACATTGTTGAAGAAGGAAATGATATTATTCAGATTAAAAAAGGCGATCAAACAATTACAGTTGATACAGGTAATCAAACAATTCAACTGAATAAAGGGGGGCGCACAACAAAGATTAGTATGGGAGATGATGCCCTTCAATTACAAAAAGGAAACCATAGTATAAAACTCGACATGGGGAAAAGTAGTATTGATGCAATGCAGGGTATCACGCTGACTGTTGGTAGTAATAGTATTAAAATTGATCAAACAGGAATAACATTGCAAGGCATTATGATAAAAATTAATGGTAAAATGATTCAATGTCAGGCAGATGCACTAGCCCAAATTAAGGGTGCGCTTGTAATGATTAATTAGGACGTGCACGATGGAAATTTTAGATCAATGGTTTCATGCGTTTGGGCATCAACCTTTCCCTGGTATGACATCAGGAAATGCAAGTGCTATAACATCATCCTTTACCTTTTTTAATGATTTTTCTGTAACCGATCCAAATTGTGTTACATCTGTATTTCTGAATGAATTGATTCAGAATGGTCATTATGCTGATGCAATTCAATTTTTAGCGCATGGTTTGCCAAAACAACAAGCAATTACTTGGGCATATATTTGTTTTAAACAGCAGGATGACGGTATAAATATGAAATTAGATCTCATTCAATCGTGGTTAAGAAATCAGGCAGAGGAAATACGTTCACATTGTGGTGAACACATTAATGATTTTAAAGATCCACTGACATGGCTCGGTTTGTCTGTTTTTTGGAGTGGTGGTAATATTTCAACGCAAAAAGACGTCATTATTGAACCTGTTGATACATTATGTGCACATGGTGTGGCAACGGCTCTTATTTTATCAGCCGTATCGTATGGGCTTGAAGATATTACAAAAATGTATACCACATATATAGAACGAGGTATAAAATACGCGACCAATAATTCTTTCATACAGCAGTTAAGTATGAACGAGAAGGAGGGTAGTTAATGGGAATGCCAGCTTCACGTTGTACGGATATGCATGTTTGCCCAATGGTGACAGGAATTGTTCCACATGTAGGTGGTCCTATTTTGCCGCCAGGGTGCCCTACGGTGCTTATTGCTTCTATGCCAGCTGCTCGTGTTGGAGATATGGCCGTTTGTGTGGGGCCACCTGATTCAATTGTGCTAGGGAGCATGACCGTTCTGATAGGAAATATGCCAGTAGCCAGGCTTGGGGATACAACAGCACACGGAGGCAAGGTTATTCTTGGGTGTCCAACTGTGCTGATTGGTTAATAAGGTTGTTATGACATAAACGCGGAATAAAACAACTTATCGTTAAAGAAGGTGTGATGAGCTATTACATCGCCCAACTTTATTATTTGTTAGAATTTTTATGATACAACTATACACAACACCGATGATTTTCAGCAGAAGATAATTTTATCATCCCTCGTCAGGTATGGAAAAGCCGAACGCGTTTGTGGTGATCCAGCAGCTGTTATTGCAGAAATGCCTGTTACGTCGGAAATATTTGTTTTTCTAGATAGCATAAGTGAGACTTACAATAGCCACACCTGCTACACAGATTCGTTATGACGGCAGAATTGCTAAAAATCATCGGTGATAGTCAAATAAGTTTAAATTACTCTTCATTGTATTTTAGCTGAATTTTATTAATTTCAAAGCATTTGGCGTTGAAAAATAAGAGCTCATGATCATAGATTTAACGAAATATTAATCTTTAACCGATAGATTTGGTGTATACGGTGATGATTTGAAAATAAAAGGGGTCTTAAATGTTAAACTATCGTAAAATGATGTTGTTATGTGGCAGCTTATTTATTATTAGCAGTGCAACAGGTATGGGGGCTCAAGAATCTGTTTTGGCTGCACCAAAGAGTGGATCTGATGCTGATATTGCTGCTGTTAGTGAAGAGGTGTTTGATGCAAAAGAAGCCGCAATTACTGCTAAACAAGAACAACTTGATGCGGAAAAAGCAGCATTTGACAAACAAAAAAGTGCGTATCAACGTGAAAATGATCAAGTTCGAAATTATGTACGCGATAAAATAGCGCAACTTGCTCCATTACATGCAACCTATGGCAACATAGCTGTTGAAAGGGATATGGAGAATGATAAAAACAAAATTATTGCAAGCTTAAGGCAATTTTCTGGTCTTTCAGCTGCTGAAAAAGTAAAATTTATTGAAGCTCAGAAAGAAAGTATCGATAAATTATACGACGCTATTAAGTCACAAAAAGCATATGGCGCAAGTGATCTTGGAAAGTATGAAAAAATCTATGCACTCGCATTGCGTCGTTTGACAGTACTTACCGCTGAATTAGAGGGATTGCATGAGGCTGGTCTCTCGTTCAATATTCGAAAGCAAGGTGATTCACAAAAGCTTAAGCTTGAACAAGTTCTTGATGGTAAAGGTCAATGGGTAAAAGGCAAAGAACTTGATCACAAAACGTCTAAAAAATACAAACGTCATATTGACGAATTTATTTCTGCTAGCACGGCTCTTTATTTAGCATCAACATATCCTGTTCTTGTTAAGAAAGTGTGTCCAAAAGATATTATTGGCACACTCGTAAAAGAACATTTACCTTTCTTTGATGCGACTGGATTTGGTAGGCATAGAGATCAGCGTACAGGTACCTATCAACGAATTGCTCGTGTAGCTGTTAATGGAACATTTTATGATGTTTATCCATATGCTGCGCCACAGGAAGTAAGTGCGTCTTTAAATGCAGACGAGACGGCTTTTGTTGAAAAAGTGCGCCGTGCACGCGTTGATGAAAGTCTGAAACCATTTTTACAATCAGAAAATGGCGGTGTTTTTGGCGCTGTTGATGTTGTCTTGTCAAAGAAAAAATCAATTTGTGTTTATAAAGCCTTTAGTTTCAAAGATAGTGGTGACGTTGAAAAAGTATATTCATTCGTGTTGACACCAAATGCACAGAGCAAAGAAGACGAGGTAAATGATACAACAGAATTAAGCAGTCAATCAAATGATGTGCGTGCAGTTGCAGCCGCAAAAGAATCATTAAAAATCGTGTTGAGCGAAAAGGCTGCGGTTTCCCCAGCTGACGTGACGTCCGAAGAAGCGTTAAAGAAAAGTAAAAAACCAATAGATGTTCGTGAATCACTGCAAGCATCAACGAGTGGTTCAGATAAAGTCGAACCTAAAAAGAAAAAAAGAAACTAAACATATTCGCACTTTAAATAAGACAAAGCCGTTATTCTTACATAATCATGGGGGATAACGGTTTTTTTATATAAATTAAAGTTGAACATTGAAAGAGACCAGATACATACAACTCAAAATCGTGTATACCTAAATACGGCTTAGCAATTTTGAGGGGGATCGATTGAGTAAAATTCGTTGGATGGTATATGGTGTTTGTTTGTGTATTGCCTGTGCAATCGTTGTTTACATGCAATTTCGACAAAAACCAGCATGTTATGTGGTTGACCGTCCTCAGATGGAACAAAACGATATATTTGGTGGAGATTTTACGTTGGTACAGGCGCATCGTCATGATGTTGATTCGCCTCAACAAGATCGTAAAACAACATCTTTTTCCTTAAAAGATGTGCGTGGGAAATTCGTCATTTTATATTTTGGATACACCTATTGCCCTGATGTATGCCCGCTTGGTCTTAGTAATATCAGCCGTGCGATTGTATCACTTGACCGTGATCGTGATCAGTTTGTCCCCATTTTTGTTACAGTTGATCCTGAACGCGATACGGCTGATCTTTTATCTCTTTATGCAACTAATTTCAATTCAGCCTTTGTGATGTTGACAGGGAATCCTACTGAAATTGATATGGTTAAACATCAGTACCGTGTGTATGCAAAAAAAGCAGAAACAGATAGCAAAGGAAAGCCAACGACACGCGATAATTATTTGATTGATCATAGTACATATGTGTATATTCTCGATCGCAATGGTAAATTCATAAAGCAAATTCCCCATGACATGTCATTTGAAGAAATGAAAAAAGTGTTTGTTGAATTGTTGTTGGAAAAGAAAAGGATATAGTCAATAGAAATGATTTACGGCTAAGAAATGGTTGATGAGGAGGATAAAAGAGACGTGCAGTAGCTAATGATCTTTATGTTTATACCCCCCCACCGATGATTTTCAGCAGAAGATAATTTTATTATCCCCTGTCATCACGAAAAAGCCGAAGGCTTTTGTGGTGATCTAGTGGCTGTTGCGTCAGAAATGCCTGTTACATCGGAAATGCCTGTTACATCGGAAATGCCTGTTACGTCAGAAATGGCTGTTGCGTCGGAAATGCCTGTTACGTCAGAAATGGCTGTTGCGTCAGAAATGCCTGTTGCGTCGGAAATGTTTGTTTTTCTGGATAGCTACACCTGCTATGCAGGTTCGCTATGATAGCAGAATTGCTAAAAATCATCGGTGGCTGAGTATATATTCATAATAGTAATAATGAGCACCCACACATACACACAATGAAAATAAAGGAATCAGAGGTAAGAATTTACCAACATTAAGTGATGTTAAGAAAAAAGGGATCAGGAAATAAAGCCCAATTGTACTAAGGTCACCGCCAGCACGTATGCGTTTGTCGGGAAATTTTTGTTTCCATGCACTAATCCAATATAAATGAAGGGTGTTGCCAACAAATCCGAGTGCAGTGGCTAACATTAAATTTGTAAAAAAGATCAACGCAACAGTTTTCTCATTCAAGATTTCGATCGATTGACCTTGTAAGATGTATTCCATCAAAAGGCGTACCAGAATTTGGTGTACAAATGAAAACAGATAAAGGCGTCTATAAATCATCCAGACACTGCCAAGACCAAAAAGGCTAAGGATGAATATAGACCAATTCCATGCAAACAACTCATTGTTTTGCCAACGCGCATAAAGATCTTGGTAATATTGAATACGCAATGGGGGCACAGGCAGGTCAAGACGTGCGCCATAAATGAGGTACAAGAATGTGCGTTCGCAAAAGGGAAGAGGCATTAAATTGCTTCCTTTAAGGGGATTCGATTTAGATAAGGTTTAAGATAACGTCCTGTATAACTTTTGTCGATCTTAATTACACTTTCAGGCGTGCCAACGGCAATAATTTGTCCGCCGCCAGAGCCACCTTCAGGACCTATATCAATGATCCAATCGGCTGTCTTGATGACTTCAAGGTTATGTTCGATAATTAAAACGGTATTTCCTTGATCGACAAGGGTGTGGAGTACTTCTAATAATTTACGAATATCGTCAAAGTGTAATCCTGTTGTTGGTTCGTCCAAGATGTAAAGGGTGCGTCCTGTCGCACGCCGTGATAATTCTTTCGCCAGTTTGACACGCTGTGCCTCACCACCTGAAAGGGTTGTTGCCGATTGCCCGACATGAATATAACCAAGGCCAACCTGTTGTAAACACTTTAGTTTTTCGCGAACCTGTGAATGGGCATCAAAGAAAACAACGGCTTCATCAACAGTCATTTCTAAAATGTCGGCAATGCTTTTATTTTTATAATGAATCTCTAATGTTTCGCGATTGTAGCGTTTGCCGTGGCATTGATCACATTTGACGTAAACATCAGGTAAAAAGTGCATTTCAATTTTAATAACACCATCACCTTGACAGGCCTCACAGCGTCCACCTTTAACGTTGAATGAAAAACGTCCAGCGGCATATCCGCGAATTTTGGCTTCAGGTAGTCCTGCAAACCATTCACGAATTGGAGTGAAGCATCCAATGTAGGTTGCAGGGTTTGATCGCGGTGTCCGCCCAATGGGTGATTGATCGATATCAATGATTTTATCGATAAATTCAACACCATCAAGGCGATCATGGGCGCCAGGAAGATCACGTGTATTCGATAGCGATTTAGATAAGGCTTTATAAAGCGTTTCGATGATGAGTGTTGATTTTCCGCCACCTGAAACACCTGTCACACAGGTGAATGTACCAAGAGGAATTGTTACATCAACCTTTTTCAGGTTATTTTCACGGGCACCATACAGGCTCAACGCTTTTCCAGGGTGTCCTAACCGCCGTGTGGCGGGGATGGGGATGTATTTGACGCCGCGTAAATATTGCCCTGTGATAC
>CANKZX010000021.1 GCA_947488275.1 Alphaproteobacteria bacterium
ACCCCTGTAAAGTGCCATTGAAATCTCCTGATTTTCCAGCTCTTGGATCTGCGCCTTTAAGTGGTAATGTTCGAACAAACATGGAATCACCTGCGTTGCCGCTTTTTTGTCCACCATGATAGGTTCCGTCAACCTTAACACGTCCACCAATTTTAATGGCTGAGTTTGTGCCTTGTACATCAAAGAAGCCCTCTGGCCATTGTGATGTTTGACGTGCCTGAAGAATATTCAGTTTTGCATCTTCAATTTTATGGGTAGTTGCATGTCTTTCTTCAGCTTCGTGTTGCTTTTTAGCAATACGGGCAACTTGATTTTTTAGATCGTCAATTTGTTTTAATAGTGTTGCTGTGTCAACGGGTGCTGCACTTTTTGTAGCAGGTGTGACCGCTGGGGCAACAGGTGCCGCCGCTGGAGCCGCAACGGCAACAACCGGAGCCGCTGCTTTTGCTGGTGCAACAACAGAAGCCGCAGGTGCGTTTGCCGTATTGGCTGTTTGTATCGCAACGCCGAGTAGAAGTGGGATTTGCCACATAGTTTGTAAACGCATAAAAAAACTCCAGATAAATTAAACTTTGATTAATTTTTGACTCTTTTTTTAACCATGTAAAGATAAAAATTTAATTAATCTTTTGTGTTGAGTGAAGTGTGTGTGTCTTTAACACCTCACTTTTGTTGTTTATAAACAGTCTATACCCAACACCGATGATTTTTAGCAGAAGATAATTTTATCATCCCTCGTCATCACGAAAAAGCCGAAGGCTTTTGTAGTGATCCAGTGGCTGTTACATCGGAAATGCCTGTTGCGTCGAAAATGTTTGTTTTTCTAGATAGCCACACCTGCTACGCTGGCTCGCTATGACGGCAGAATTGCTAAAAATCATCGGTGCTGATATACCACCCCACTTCATGTATTGCCCGCTTGACATGGGTATTTCGATTCACGGATCAGATCCGCAGAAAACAGGGAGGAGGAAAGCAGAGAGAGTGTTGCCATTATTATTGACATACATTAGATATATCCTATTAGAAAAGGCTGGTATCACGCGCGCGAAGTGTGATATACTCCATCCATTAACTAAATCCATACCGCAATATATGGGGATGTGAGTCCTCAATCCGATGCTGGAAACAGTAGAAATTGCGGGGGAATCAATCGGAATACGGGAGTATTATATTTATGGCAATGCCAAGTTTTACAATGCGCCAGCTTCTTGAAGCAGGCTTACACTACGGACATACAACACGTCGTTGGAACCCTAAGATGGCTCCATACATTTTTGGCGAGAGAAATAAAATCCACATTCTTAACCTTGAATTGACGATGCCAATGCTGCAACGTGCGATTCAGGCTGTGCGTGATACCGTTGCCTCAGGTGGTCGTGTTTTGTTTGTTGGCACAAAGCCACAAGCCTCAGAAAAAGTAAAAGATGCAGCTAAGCGTTGTGGTCAATATTATGTGAACCATCGTTGGCTTGGTGGTATGCTGACAAACTGGAAAACTGTTAATCAGTCGATTAAGCGTCTTAAAGAGATGGAAGAAGAATTAGCAAGCCCAGGTCGTTTAACAAAAAAAGAAATTCTTAGCCGTCAACGTGAACGTAATAAGTTGGAGCTTGTTATTGGTGGCGTGCGTGATATGGGTGGTTTGCCTGATATTCTTTTCGTGATCGATACAAATAAAGAAGACATTTCAATTAAAGAAGCCAATCGTCTTGGTATTCCTGTTGTTGCTGTTTTGGACTCAAACTCAGACCCAGAAGGTGTTTCATTTCCTATTCCTGGAAACGATGATGCGTTGCGCGCGATCAATCTTTATTGTGATCTTGTTGCTGAAGCGGTTCTTGATGGATTGCAAGCTGAAATGCGTTCAGCGGGTATTGACCTTGGTGCCTCTATCGATGTGCCTGTTGAGGATGAAGAGCTTGCGCAAGCCGTGAATGCCTAAAGTCGAAGCTCTCCGTTAAGGGGCGTCGGCCCCTTTTTTTATTACATAATCTTTAAAGGAGTTTTATTATGACAGAAATTACAGCAACCCTCGTTAAGACATTACGTGAAAAAACAGGCGCAGGCATGATGGATTGCAAAAAAGCGCTGAATGAAGTGGCAGGTGATCTTGAAGCCGCTGTTGATTGGCTTCGTAAAAAAGGCTTAGCAGCTGCTGCTAAAAAAGCTGGACGTGTAGCCGCTGAAGGTTTGGTTGGTATTGCTGCAGGTGCGGATGGTAAATCAGCCGCTGTTGTTGAAGTAAACGCTGAAACAGACTTTATCGCTCGTAATGAACATTTCCAAGCGATGGTTTCCCAGATTGCAACGATTGCGGCGGCAAAAGATTATACCGTTGAAACATTGCTTGCGGCACCTTACACAGGCGAATCAGCAACAGTTAATGATGAATTAACACGTTTAATTGCCCTTATCGGGGAAAATATGAATTTGCGTCGTATTGAACGTTTGTCTGTTACGAATGGTGCGGTTGCAACTTATATGCATAATGCGACAGCGACAGGTCTTGGTCGTATTGGTGTGTCTGTTGCGCTTGAATCAACTGGAGATGCAGCTGTATTGATGGATTTGGGCAAGCGAATTGCGATGCATATTGCAGCAGCACACCCACAAGCGTTGTCCATTGATAAAGTTGATCCTGAAATGTTGGAACGTGAACGCAATATCTTGATTGATCAAGCTCGTGCGTCGGGTCGTCCTGAGGATGTGATCCAAAAAATGGTTGAAGGTCGTGTTCGTAAATATTACGAAGAAATTGTTCTTCTTGAACAGCCATTTGTTATGGATGGTAAAACAAAAATCAGTGATGTTGTTGCGCAAGCTGCAAAAGAATTGGGAACAGATGTAACTTTAACAGGCTTTATTCGTTATGCGCTTGGTGAAGGCATCGAAAAAGAAGAATCAGACTTTGCAGCTGAAGTAATGGCGCAAGCAAAGATTGCTTAATTCTTATGGTAAAGCCTGCATTTAAGCGTGTGTTATTAAAGTTATCGGGGGAGGCATTAGCCAGCCCCGTTGCTGATCGATCGGTGAATTTTGGTATTTCACATGAAATGCTCGAGCGTATCGCCCGTGATATTAGAAATGTATATGACCTTGGTGTGCAGGTATGTCTTGTCGTTGGTGGTGGTAATATTTTTCGTGGTGTTCATGGGATGGCGACACATGACTTAAATCGGACAACATCTGACCACATGGGGATGCTTGCTACCATTATTAATGGTCTTGCGATGCATAATGCGATTGAGGCAGAAGGTATGCCTTGTCGTCTTATGTCTGCTGTTCCTATGGAGACAATCGCGGAGTTTTATGTTCGTCTTCGTGCGATAAGACATATGGAAAAGGGGCGTGTTGTCATTTTTTCAGGTGGTACAGGAAATCCATATTTCACAACGGACACAGCCGCGACGTTGCGTGCCTCCGAAATGGAATGCGATTTAATGCTTAAAGCCACAAAAGTAGATGGCGTTTATACAGAAGATCCAGCGAAAAATCCAAATGCTGAATTTATTGCTAACCTTTCTTATCAAGATGTGTTAATAAACAAAATAGGTGTTATGGACGCAACGGCCATTGCACTTGCGCAGGAAAATCATTTGCCAGTGCGCATTTTTTCGATATATAAAGAAAATGGTTTTGTCGATGCCATTTGCAATAATGGACGCTTTACAAAAATTTCTTAAATTCATTATGTTTTGAGGTGTATTTATGTCAAAAACAGACCCACGTTTAGACGATTATGATCGTCGTATGCAAGCAAGCGTTGATAGTCTTCTACGCGAGCTTTCGGGTATTAGGGCAGGGCGCGCCTCTGCTAATTTACTTGATCCTGTAAAAGTTGATGCTTATGGTTCATTGATGCCACTTAATCAAGTTGGGACGGTATCGGTTCCTGAGGCGCGTCTAATTGTTGTACAAGTGTGGGATAAAGGGCTTGTAAAAAGTGTTGAAAAAGGGATTCGTGATGCAGGTCTTGGTGTTGATCCAGCGGCGGACGGTCAAAATGTTCGTGTGCCAATTCCAGCGTTAAATGAACAACGTCGTCAGGAGCTTGCAAAGCTTGCTGGAAAATATGCCGAAGATGCCCGTATTAACGTGCGTAATGTGCGTCGTGATGGTATGGAATTTTTGAAAAAACTTGAAAAAGATGGTGATATTTCAGAAGACGAACAACATCGTCTGGCTGCTGACGTGCAGACATTAACGGATGAGCATATCAAAAAAGTTGACGAACACCTTGCCACAAAACAAAAAGATATTACGATTGTTTAATTTTTAGTGGCTGATGCGCCATTGATGAAGAGGGCGTTCAATGACGGTTGTATTGATAACAGGCGCAGCAAAACGTATTGGGCGCTTTTTTACTGAACATTGTTTGAGCCAAGGCTATGACGTCGCTGTGCATTGTCATGCCTCTGTCTTGCAAGCAACCGCGTTGACCAATGAGATGCGTGTGCGTTACCCAAAACAACGCGTGCAGGTGTTTCAAGCCGATTTGAGGTGTTGTGATGCAATTAATGACTTAATGGATCGTGTTTGTGGTGTTTTTGGATCGTGTGATGTTTTGGTTAATAACGCCTCTGTTTTTATCCACGACTCACTTGAATCGGCAACCGAAGAATTATGGGATTCTCATCATGCGGTTAATGTGAAGGCGCCCCTATTTTTAGCAAAGGCTTTTGTAAAAGCGTTTAATGAACGTACTGCCGACAAACACTATCCATCAGAAATAAGACCCTCAATTATCAATATAATTGATCAACGGGTATTAAATCTAACACCGCACTTTTTAACATATTCAGTCAGCAAATATGCGCTTTGGGGATTAACACAGGTCTTAGCACGTGAATTAGCGCCACGTATTCGGGTGAATGCGATTGCCCCTGGTATTGTTTTGCCAGATTCGGGGCAAACAGAAGATCAGTTTTACGAAAAGAGTATGCAATTGCCGCTTGGTCAGCCGGTTGAATTGGATGATTTGGGTAAGGCGTTTTCTTTTATTTTAACGACAGAGAGTGTTACAGGGCAGCTTTTTGCATTGGACGCAGGGCAACATATGGGATGGCGGTTTTAAGGACAGCCTTTCAATATATGTTTGGCAATATATGTTTGAAGAATAGTTTTTAATTTGTTAGCTTTAATGATGGGGTGAATAAAACTTTATACCATTTTCGTTCAAAAGGAAAAATACATGTTATATGGTCGTAAAGAACCACATCTTATTCGTTTAACAGATACTTCTTGTAATGATTCATCGACTTATGATGAGCAGCCGATTGTGCTTACACGTGCAGCTGTCCACACGTGGCGTATTTTTATATCAAACTTAACGTTAAATGGATATATTGGCATTTTTCCTACTGAAAAAGTAGAAATGCAGAAAATTGTTGTCAACTTAGGTTGTGTTTATCGTGCGGAAGTGCCTGCGGTTGATGCGACGATTGATACAGTTGTTTGCTATAAGCAACTTGCTTTGGGCATTGAAAGTATTGTGGCAAAGGGGCATATTTCATTTGTTGAAAATTTAGCGGATGCCATTATTGATTTATGTTTTGAGGATGCGCGTATTTGCGAAGTAACGGTTCGTGTGGAAAAGCCCGATGCGATTGCCAATGCTTCGGGTGTGGGTGTGGAATTATCGCGGAGTCGTTAAGGACAGTTTTTGAAATTGTTCTTTTATTAATGTGGAATAAACTGCCTGATAAACACCTGAAAGAACATAATAACAAAAATAAGGACAATTGGTGATAGATCAATACCGCCAAGGTCAGGTAGAAAATTTCGTATGCGTCCTAAAATGGGCTCCAGAATACGGAAAAGGAAATTGTGTATACCGTAAACGACTTTGTTATAACGATTAACGATGTCAAAAGCCTCAAGCCAACTTAAGATGACATAAGCGAGTAAAAAATAACGAATAAGGTCGAGTATGGCGTCAAAGACGTATAATAAAGGTGCGATGATAATCATGGTAAGTACCTGTTGTTGTGTTGATCTTAAGAGTATCGAATTTAAGACGAGCATGCAAGGCTATCTTAGGCGCCTCTTAAATTGACATTTTCAAATAAATTTATTTAAAAATGCTTGATGTTGTCTAGGTGATATGCTTCCATAGTTTATCACGTGTTTTATTTTATGGTGAAAAAGACACAGCCACCAAACTAAATTTAGGAGACTATGATTATGAAAAAACTAGCGCTATTGAGTGCTTTACTCGCAACAACAACTTTATTTTCTTTTGCTGCTGGCGATGCCAAAGATAAAGGAGACCTTCATCGTGATGCTTCTGTTGTGCATGAGTCTGTGCCTGCGACGGAGCATAAGCCTCGTGTACGCACGCCAGAACAATTTGCTAAGAAAAAGGAAAGAGTTCTTAAAAAATTAGGGGATCAAATCGCAAAAACACGCGAAATTGTGAAAGCTGCAACCGTGTCTGCTGAAATCAGAGCTGAAGCTGAAATGAAAATTCAATGTGCCCAAAATTGGTACGATGCAATTAAGGAGTATAAGGATGTTGCAACGCATTTTAGGCGTAGTACAAATTATGCGTATGCAGAGTTAAAGTCTGCCATAACGTCCATTAAGACACCATTGAAAGCAAGCAAGCTGGATGATGCTGCTATGAATAAAATGATTGAAAAAGTTCAAGTCAAGCATGATGCAGCACATTCAGCAAAACTTGATGAAGCAACAATGAATAAGATGGTAGCTGATTTAGGTGCGCCAATTAAAGAGGTTGTTCAGTTGAGCGAGAAAATTAAAGTATATGAAGAAAATGATACATGCTTTAAGAAAATCCTAGAAACAGCCGATGCTTATATTAAATTGGCAACGTTGTATAAAGATAAAGTTCATTTTAAGCAAATTATTAAACGTGCAAAGCGCCTAATTAAAGATGCACACAAGTTCCTTGAAGATCATAAAGTTGATCCAAAACATAGAGCTTCAAAATCTGGAATTGCCACAAATGCACTAGCAACGACGTCTGCATCTCCAGCAAAAATTGAAGCGCCTGTAAAGGTTGATGCACCTGCAGTGTCTGTTCCTACCCCAGCAGCACCTGTTGCATCTGCACTTGGTGCCGTAAAATAGACGTTTGATTTGATCGTTTTTTCGGAGGGGAACCGCATAATGTGTGTTCCCCTTCTTAAATGCTGATTATCCTATATCAGTTGTTGGAATAACGGGTGGTTGATTGGTTTTTAATGGAATAATTGGTTTGTCAGGGACGGATGAAACAGCTTGATGGGCGCCTTCTGGTGCGTTGCTGTGTGCCTTTGCAGATGTTTCTTTTTTGTCTTTATGTTCTTCGTTCTTATGGGCGTCACTACTAGTTTCTTCTGCTGGTGCCAATTCAATGTGCCTACAGTTTTCATCATGCGGGCAATAATTAAGGGTGTGCGTTTTGCGATCAAAGATATAAACTGAGCGATCATTTTGAATAGGCATCATAATGAAACGTTCTTGTTGGTTATTGTAAATTAAAAAGGTTGCTAGCGTGATGAGCGCTGTTAAACATAAAATCATCGTTGCTTTTAGACCATTCATTTTAAAATCCTTTTATTAATTCGTGTTTTCATACACGTCTTGATATGTTTATGCTAGGTTATATATGTTAATAGTTTGTAAATTTGGGTGTTTGTTGTTATGAATCAATTTTTTGCATTTTTTATTTGTGTTTTTTTATGTGGGTATTCGGTGCATGCAGATCGATTGCATGATATTCTGCCTGAATTCGAGGCATACGTTGAAAAAGTAAAGCAAACATGGGGTGCCCCTGGTGTTGCTATTACGATTGTCAAAGGTGATGAAACCTATATAAAAGCCTTTGGTGAGCGTGAAGTAGGCACAGGGAAAAAAATTGATACGAATACTGTTTTTCAAATTGCCTCGCTTACAAAGAATTTTTTAGCCCATTTATTCGCGCGACTTGTTCAGGATGGGAAAGTAAACTGGGATGACCCTGTTGTAAAATATATACCTCAGTTTTTTATTGGCGACGATGACGTAACCAAAAAATTTACAATTCGTGATTTGCTGTCGCACCGCAGTGGCTTGCCTTCGTTTTCGGGTGATACTTTTTGGTACGTTGGTTTTAGTCAAGATGAAATGATTAGTGGGCTATCAAAGTTGCCGTTAAAAAATACACCTCGTGCAAAATATGGCTATCAAAATCATTTGGTTGGGATCGCAAGTCTTGTTGCTGAAAAAATAACAGGGAAAACAATTGAGGTTCTTTTTAAAGAATATTTATTTACCCCTCTTGGTATTACATCGGGTGGTGCTTCTTTAGAAGCTGTTTCGCCAAAGCAGTCTTTTTTTGAACGTTTTTTGGGATCATCAAAAGACTTGAATGTGGCATATGCGCATGATGACCGTGGTGGCGTTACACATAAATTACCATTTTCATCGTTGATCTATTTGTTTCCTGGTACATCAGGTGCCAGTATGTCTATTTCAGATTATGCAAAATGGTTGCGATTCCTTGTCAATAAATGTGCCGTTAATAATGTGCCGTTGATCGCGCCTATGCATTCTAAGGAGCTTATTACGCCACACATTGCGTGTGAAATGAAACCTGATGATAATCAATTTCCTGGTGATCGTTATACAAAAATTGCGTATGGTATGGGGCATTTTCTTTATACCTATGGTGAAGGTGATAAGAAGGTAAACGGCTATGGGCACATGGGTGCTTTTTATGGTACACGAAGCCTTATGATGGTCGTGCCAGAGGAAAAGCTAGGTATTGCTATTTTCTCAAACTATGGCTCATTTCGGGTGAGTTTTTTGCCAGAGGCGTTAATTAATAAATTCATGGATTTGTATTTAAATCTCTCGCCTATTGATTGGAATATGCGTATTAAAAATGATTTTGATAAAGTTAAACGAATAAATAAGCAATTTTACGAGGCGGAACGTCTGCAAAACCCAAAGCCTGCCCGTAAGTTAGCGAATTATGTTGGTCGTTTTAGAAATGATGTTTATGGAGAGCTTTCGTTGGTCGTTGAATCGAATAAACTTCATTTGCTCTATAGAGATAAGAAAATCCCCTTGCAGCATTATAATGCAAATCAATTTTCATTTTCTGCGTATTTGTTATCAGATTCATTTGGCAACTCGGATATTGGACGTATTGAATTTGGGTCGACAACAGGGCGGGGGCTTGACATCTGTTCGCTATGGACGCTCCTTCGTGAAGGAAAAGATGAAGGTTTGTTTAGGCGTGTGGAATAGAGGGAGCCTAACGGCATTTCTGAATATTGACATCATTTAGTTTTATGTGTTACGCATCTTTTGGTGTGTTATTAAAATAAATTGAGATCAAAATGGTATTAAATTTGCTGAAATATACGTTATGTTTCATTACATTTCATAGTTGCGTGCTAACTGTTGTTGTCGGTATGGATGATCTTGAGCAAGGTGTGAAAAGAAAAATTGGTATTTTGACAAGAGGACAAGTGCGACAATCAAACATTGTTGTGCCTGAAATTAAGGATGCTTCTACCCCTGTTGTACAGAGAAAAAAAGTTAAAGTCAGTAATCAGCTTGTTCGTTCATATACGATGCATCATTGGGCTACTGGAGGCGGTGTCACGAATGTTATGGAGCCGACTTTTGATTTAGGAAGTGTTGATAGTAGCTCATGTCCTATTGTCTTGCAGAGTTCTCGTGATGCTAGTCCTCGTTATGTTGATCGAACGATATCTCTTCAAAAAAGATTGCAAGAAAAAGAAGATGCTTACCAAGCAGCTATTGCCGCAGAAGAGCGTATTGTTACGGAATCAGATACTGATGCTGATGTTAGTATTGCGTCTTCAAATGCCCCCACGCCTCAAAAGTCAGGAAGGGTTCATATTAATGCGGTTGCGCCTCTCATTAGGCAATTTACTTATAATGGAAAAGATAATCCAACAAAAGTACCTGTTTATGATGCAGAGCAACGTATTAAAAAAGATGAGAAAAAGAGAAATAAAGAAGAACGTAAAGCGACGGCACATATCCCCTGGTTAACCTATAATGAAATGAAAGATCATCAAGCGTTGCATGACTTTAATTCTGAAATTGGTAAGATTCGAAATAATTTAATAAAAATATCAACGCACATTTCAACAGATAGTCAAGATGAAGATATTCAAGCGTGTGTAACTGAATTTAACACATGCATTGAATCTATTAGCCTGAAGGTGTTTTGTCGGAATTTGAGTCATGACTATTCATCTAACCGAGATGTTCCGATTGATAAAGGTAAACATGCGCACCTTATAAATGGTATTTTTGATGATGTGGTGGCTAGACTTGAGGCGTGTATGACTAGGCTTGCGGTATTAGGTGTTGATTCTGATCGGGTTAATTTTGAATTTGATAGCGGAATGACATATTATCGAAAACAAAAGAATCGACTTGCTGATGCATTGTTTGAATTTATTGGTCATGAATTGGTTGTTTTAGAAAGAAGTAAAACACTTCATGATAGTTGATGGGGAAGGCTCTTTACTTTTTGTTAAGCTTTTCTTGTTTTGAACTGGGATGATGTGTTACTAATGGATGTATACATTATGATTATTGCTTTATGGGGCAAAACATGGACGCGGCACTTTTAAAGGGGCTACAAACTTCTCTGCCAGGTCGTTATGCGCGGGCGCTTTTTGAAGTGGCGCTTGAGCAAAAGCAGGCTCGGTTTATTCTTGAAAAACTAAAAGAATTTGATACAGCTTTGATGAGCGATGCGCATGTCCGTAAATCATTGCCGTTTTTTAATGAAACTGATTTTACGACTTTTGCAACAGATTTGGCGATTAAGCTTGATTGGCCAGCTTACTTGACGCATTTTTATCAAATTTTGCATAAAGCGCAACGCTTGTCGTTGCTTCGTGCGATTATTGATATATTTATGACATGCTGTGATCATGCAGAAGGCAAGCTTTCTGCCCATGTTTCGATGCCCTTTATGCCAACGATGTCACAAAAGAAGCGAATTCAATCGCAAGTTGTATCGATTTTTGGTAAAGAAATTAATTACGAATATGAATCAATTCCAAGTTTGCTTGGTGGTTTGGTTGTTGAAGTTGACAACATTCGTGTTGATGCTAGCCTTAAAACACAACTTGATTTATTGCAAAAAAATCTTTACGAAACCCCACTTAAAGGAGCCGCTTAATGCAAGCACGCGCATCAGAAATTTCTGCCCTGATTAAAGAAAAGATTCGTGATTTCACGGCGTATGCTGAGGTTTCGGAAACAGGACGTGTGCTTTCTGTTGGTGATGGTATTGCGCGTGTTTATGGGTTGGATCATGTAAAATCAGGTGAATGGGTTGATATCGTGTCAACGAAGACAGGTGCTGTTGTTCGTGGAATTGCCTCTAATCTTGAACTTGATTGTGTGGGGGTTGTTATTGCAGGTAATGACCGTGATATTCAAGAAGGTGATCTTGTTAAGCGTACGCACAATGTGGTGGATGTGAATGTTGGCATGGGGTTACTTGGGCGTGTGGTTGATGGGCTTGGTAATCCAATTGATGGCAAAGGGCCGCTTTTAAATGTGACAAAGGCAGAGGTTGAACGGGCTGCTCCTGGTATTATTCAGCGTAAATCTGTGCATGAGCCGATGTTTACAGGGATTAAAGCCATTGATACGTTGGTGCCTATTGGGCGCGGTCAGCGTGAATTGATTATCGGTGATCGTCAAACAGGTAAAACAACGATTGCGATCGATACGATTTTAAACCAGAAGAAAATTAACGAATCGGGCGATCCGTCAAAAATGCTATATTGTGTTTATGTGGCGATTGGGCAAAAACGATCATCAGTCGCACGTATTGTAAAGATGCTGCAAGATGAAGGTGCAATGGATTATACGATTGTGGTTGCTGCAACGGCATCTGATCCAGCGCCATTGCAATACTTGGCGCCTTATACTGCCTGTGCAATGGGGGAATATTTCCGTGATAATGGGATGCATGCCCTTATCATTTATGATGATTTATCAAAACATGCTGTTGCATATCGTCAGATGTCGTTATTGCTCCGTCGTCCACCTGGGCGTGAAGCATATCCTGGTGATGTGTTTTATTTACATTCACGGTTATTAGAACGTGCTGCTAAATTGAGTGATGATTGTGGTGGTGGGTCATTGACAGCATTGCCTATTATTGAAACGCAAGCAGGGGATGTGTCAGCCTATATTCCAACGAACGTTATTTCCATTACGGATGGTCAGATTTTCTTAGAATCGGAGCTGTTTTATAAAGGCATTCGTCCTGCGATCAATGTAGGATTGTCGGTGAGTCGTGTGGGTTCTGCTGCGCAAACGAAAGCAATGAAACAGATTGCGGGTCGCATCAAGCTTGAGCTTGCGCAGTATCGTGAGATGGCGGCATTTTCGCAATTTGCTAGTGATTTGGATCCTGCGACGCGCCAATTGTTAGAACGCGGCAAGCGATTGACGGAATTATTAAAGCAACCAAATCAATCGCCAATGTCAATTACAGATGAAGTATTATCTGTTTTTGCAGGTGTTCGTGGCTTTTTGGATCGTATTCCTGTTGATCTGATCGCGCAATTTGAGACAGATTTTCTTAAAACATTTACTAACATTCATGCAGTCGTGATTGAAGAACTTGAGCGTACAACGCAATTATCCACCGATAATGCGGAAATTTTGTCGACGTTCTTAACGGATTTTGTGCAGCGTTTTGTGATGGAGCATAGTGTTTCTGATGGTGCCTCTGTATGAGCACATTAAAGGAGCTCCGCACACGTATTAAAGTCGTTAAATCTACACAAAAGATTACAGCTGCCATGAAAATGGTGGCAACGGCTAAGTTAAAGCGTGCCCAAGAACGTGCCGAATTAGGTCGTCCATATGCTGATTCATTTCAAACGCTTTTACAGCGTGTCTTATTGACGGCGCGTGATTGCGATATTATGTCTCCTTTATATAAAAATACAGGGGATAAAACGTTGATCATTGCGATTGGAACCGATCGTGGGTTATGTGGAGCCTATAATACGAATATTGTTCGTGAGGTTAAAGATGTCGCAAAAACGATCACGCGTGAAGGTGGTTCGGTTTTGGTCGTTGGTATTGGGCGGAAAGTTCATGATGTGTTGAAACGTGAATTTGTGGATCATTCTGTATCATTTTCTGCATCAACTGTTTTTGAAAAATCAATACCGACATTGGGTCATGTTGAAGCGATTGCAGCCGAGATTATGGAATGGTTAGAGGCAGGGATAATTTCGAAGGTTTCTGTGGTAACAGGGCATTTGAAGAGTTTGATTAGTCAGCCAATAAAAATATCACGTCTTGTGCCACTTTTATCGGATGAGACAACAGATACGTATGATGAAATGCCTTATACCCTTTTTGAACCTAAACCAGAAAAATTGATTCCCCAGATGCTTGTTCATAATTTTGTGATTCAGTTGAATCGTTTGTTTGCTGAAAATAGCGCGTGTGAACATGCGGCGCGTATGGCGGCAATGGATAATGCATCCCGTAATGCACGTGATATGATCCAAAAACTTCAGCTGCGCTATAATCAGGGACGGCAAGCACAAATTACAAATGAACTTATTGAAATTATTTCGGGCGCAGAAGCTGCGTAGGGAGAGACATAGATGGTAAATGATAACGTAACCCCTGAAAAGAAAGCAAAAGTAAAGGCAAAACCAAAAGCCGAGGCAAAAGTGAAGACTTCAGTTGAAACGAAGGCTGTAAAAGCCGTAACACCAAAAAAAGATGTGCCTGTTAAACGTGTAGCTAAAGAAGATTCTCGTGAGCAAAAAATAGTTGAGGCAAATGTACAAGCATCTTCAACGTTGAATATTGGTTATGTGTCGCAGGTCATTGGTGCGGTTGTTGATGTTAGTTTTGAACAGACAATGCCTGCCATTTTAAATGCATTGACAATTGAAATGAGGGATGGTGATGAAATACGCACTCTTGTATTAGAAGTGGCGCTGCATCTTGGGGAAAATATCGTTCGAACGATTGCAATGGATTCAACGAATGGTCTTAGGCGCGGCGCTGAAGTGCGTGATACAGGATCACCTATTCAGGTGCCCGTTGGTGTTGGTACACTTGGACGTATTATCAATGTAACGGGTAAACCTGTTGATGAACGGGGACCGATTGATGCATCTGCCTATTTACCGATTCACCGAAATCCACCTGAATTTACAGATTTAGCAACAGCGACTGAAGTCTTGGTAACGGGAATTAAAGTGATTGATTTGCTTACCCCGTATCCACGTGGTGGTAAAATTGGTTTATTTGGTGGGGCAGGTGTTGGTAAAACCGTTCTGATTATGGAATTAATTAATAACGTTGCGAAAGCACACGGTGGTTATTCTGTTTTTGCAGGTGTGGGGGAACGTACACGTGAGGGGAATGACCTTTATCATGAAATGATTGATTCGGGTGTGAATACACTCAATGGGTCAGGGTCAAAGGCTGCCCTTATTTATGGTCAAATGAATGAGCCACCTGGGGCACGTGCGCGTGTTGCTCTTAGCGGTTTAACGGTCGCTGAGTATTTCCGTGATGTTGAAGGGAAAGATGTATTGTTTTTTATTGATAACATTTTTCGTTTTACACAAGCCGGTTCAGAAGTTTCGGCTTTGTTGGGGCGTATGCCGTCGGCAGTTGGTTATCAACCAACTCTTGCAACTGAAATGGGGAATTTGCAAGAACGTATTACGACAACACATAAAGGGTCAATTACATCGGTTCAGGCTGTCTATGTGCCTGCGGATGACTTGACAGACCCAGCGCCAGCAACATCTTTTGCGCATTTGGATGCAACGACCGTTTTAAGTCGTCAAATTGCAGAGCTTGGAATATATCCAGCTGTTGATCCATTGGATTCGACATCGCGTATTTTAGATGCATCGTATGTTGGTGAAGAACATTATAAAGTTGCCCGTGATGTGCAGCGTGTTTTACAGGATTATAAATCATTACAAGATATTATTGCGATTTTGGGAATGGATGAATTATCGGATAATGATAAATTAACGGTTGCCAGAGCGCGCAAAATTCAACGCTTTTTATCGCAGCCATTTTTTGTGGCAGAGGTCTTTACAGGGACATCAGGTGAGTTTGTCAAAATAGAAGACACAATCGCTGGTTTTAAAGGGATTGTAAATGGTGATTATGATCATATCCCTGAGGCTGCGTTTTATATGGTTGGTAATATTGACCATGTGCTGAAAAAAGCAGAAGAATTAATGCAAAAGGCCGCATAGTACGTGGTGTAATTTGTTGCTTTTACGGCGTTCGGAATGAAAAAACGAATAAAATACTAAAAAATATGATGATACATGGTGCAAAATTAAGTATGAAATGCTACTATGGTTTCTGCATATGAACCCATTGTTTAGGTGGAGTATTATCTTTCGGTTGTGTGAAAACGCAATGTATATTAACAATTATTTTTATTGAATAGGCAAGATGGATTACGCATCGCTTACAAAAACAGTGTCACCCACGATCAGTTTTATGCCACCAAAGACGATTGTCCTTGTGGGTTTGATGGGGTGCGGTAAAACAAGTATTGGCAAACGGTTAGCAAAAAGGTTGGAACTCCCTTTTCATGATTCAGATCATGCGGTGGAAGATGCAGCAGGTTGTCCAATAAAAGATATTTTTGAGATTTACGGGGAAGATGCCTTTCGTAGTGGTGAGCAGCGTGTTATTGCGCGTTTGCTTGATCAGCCAACGCATATCTTGGCGACGGGTGGTGGGTCTTTTGCGAATGAACCAACCCGTGATTTGATTAAGGAGAAATCCATATCCGTTTGGTTGAATGCTGATCTTGATACATTGGTTGCACGTGTCTCACGCCGTAATGATCGCCCGTTACTTGGTGACGGTAATCAACGGGAAGTCTTAACGCAGCTTATGGCTGAACGTTACCCATTATATAGTAAAGCCGATATTCATGTGCAAACATTTGATGAACCGACAAATGCAACAGTTGATCGTGTGATACAAGCAATGACGGATTTTATTCGTGAGAATTATCCATCTTATTATGTGTTGAAATCTGTATAATCCCAATTCAGAATTAGATATGAGGTTTTTCCAAATATTATGCTACCGTTATCATGAGGAGCCCCAAGGCGACGTGAGGTGATCCAGTGTTTCTCTTTTTTGCGGTGAATGTAATATGATTGAGCCTTTTAATTATGAAGTTTTATCTTCTTGATATGATTTATTTCTTAGTAAATGGGATGGATCATGTCGTGTGTATTGAATTAAAAGGCACGCACCTAAAATTAGAATGCCACCGATGATGATGTGAAAAGACAACATTTCGCCAAACCAAAAACTGCCGATGAGCATGGCAAGTGGGAATCGGATGAATTTAAAGGGTGCAAGATAGCCTGCATTAGCGTGCGCATAGGCATAAATTAATGCCCATTGAATAAGACAATAAAGTCCGCCAATTATAATGATTTTGATTAAATCAATAAGGGGTAGGGGAATCCATGATATAAAGGCAAAAGGGGCACTAAGAAGCGTCATACCACCAAGTAAATAGAATAATGTCACATAGGTTGTATCGACAATCGATATTTTTTTAACAAATAGGGATGATGCCGAATAACAGGCCGCTGATATAAGAGGCAACATTGCCAACCAAGAAAAAATGGAGAGTGATGGCGTTAGTGTCAAAACAACGCCAATGCCCCCCAGAATAAGTGCGATAAGTGTCATAAGACGAAGGCGTTCACCAAAGAATAAAGCAGCGCCAAGTGCCGTGAGTAAGGCGCTGGCGAGCGATAACGTCGTAGCATCGGCGAGCGGTAATTCTTGCAGTGATTTTAGCCAACACGCATTACCAATGGCGCCAATTATAATTTTTTGCAGATGCCAATGTTTGTTGGGGGTTTTGCAAATGGCAATCCAGTGACGTGAAAGCCAAGGAAAGCATAGCATAAAACCAATGCTCGCCTTTAAGAACAACAGTTGGCTAGTGGGGATTGATGCCGTTAGGCTGTGTACAAGGCTATTGCTAAGGCTAACAAGTAAGGCCGTTAAGGTAACAAGCAGAGCACCTTTTTTATTCCATAGTGAAGCAATTATATGGATTGATGAAAAGGTAAGAGGTGATTTTGATGTCAGATTTTTGTGAAATAAGGCATCAAAAACCCACCATCTCATGTGTATTAATCCGCTAAGTTTGCGGCAAGATCATCTGATAATTCAATATTTGTATACACATTTTGAATATCATCATTGTCTTCTAGGGTGTCAATCATTTTGATGAGTGTTTTGGCTGTATCAATATCACATGCTAGGGTATTAAGGGGGCGCCAGATTACTTTTGCTTCAATCGCATCGCCTAGTTTGTTACTGACATGATCACGAACAATGGCAAAATTATCCATTGAACAGGTGATTTCAAATGCGTCTTCAGTATCGTCAACATTATCTGCGCCTGCTTCGACAGCTGCTTCAAAAACCGTATCAAATCCTTTGTCACGACCAAAACGAATCAGCCCAATGCGTTCAAACTGAAAAGCAACGCCGCCTGTTTCACCTAAATTACCGCCATGTTTTGAGAAAATGGATCGCACTTCTGATGCCGTGCGGTTTCGGTTGTCGGTTAATCCCTCGACAATAACAGCGATCCTCCCTGGGCCATATCCTTCGTAACGTACTTCGTCATAAATGGTATTGTCTTCGCCACCAATAACCTTTTTAATTGCGCGATCAATGTTGTCCTTTGGCATATTGGCTGAACGGGCAGCAGCAAGAGCAGAGCGAAGACGTGGGTTTGTTGCAGGGTCTGGTAAACCTGCTTTTGCGGCAACAATAATCTCACGTGTTAATTTCGCAAATGTACGTGCACGTTTGATGTCTTGTGCGCCTTTGCGGTGCATGATGTTCTTAAATTGGGAATGACCAGCCATGAGGACTCTTTCGAGAGGTGTTGGAGACATGTGTAACGGTATGGCGGATGGGGTGGGATTCGAACCCACGGAGGAGTTTCCCCCTCGCCGGTTTTCAAGACCGGTGCCTTCAACCGCTCGGCCACCCATCCGTTACTCTGGTATACTATTCAAAAATGCACTGTAAGATCAAGCTTTTTATGAAGAAAGAGGAAAAATAATCGCAATTATGCGGCTCTCATTGTTATGTTCGAAGGTGATCCAGTACTATATCTTGTTGGTGAGGTGTGTTTTTTTGTTGGTGAGGTGTGTTACAAACATAAAAAAACCTGAGATAAAGACCTCAGGGTATAAAAAAGATAGAAAATTACAATCTTATTTTATTTTTGTTTCGCGAAATACAACGTGCTTACGAACGACAGGATCATATTTACGGAATTCTAACTTTTCTGGTTTTTTACGTGGATTTTTACGTGCAACATAAAAAAAACCAGTTTCTGCGCTGCTTAAAAGCTTAACGGTTATGGTTGCTGATTTCTTGGCCATGCTAAATTCTTTCAACTAATTTGACTAGAAGTCTATACGAGAAATCGAAATAAATCAATTTAAATAAACATTGGAGCGGGCGAAGGGATTTGAACCCTCGACCCCAACCTTGGCAAGGTTGTGCTCTACCCCTGAGCTACGCCCGCGCTCCTTATGTTTGGTATAATAGCTAATTTACTGGTTTTTGCAAGTGTTTTTTTAAGGCAATGTTTAAATTTATTTTTATATGTTGAAATTCATTTTTGTAATGAACGAAAAAATGATGCATAGCCTTGACGAGTAGGGGGACAAAAACTATCATTATAAACATCCCGTGTGGGTTCATTGTTTGATACATTGAATTTGGATGGATGCAACAAATGGAAAGGGACACGTAATTATGTCAATTACAATTACTGGTAAACACATGGATGTTGGTGATAGCCTAAAGACGCACATGACAACTGAAATCGAAACAGTTGTGACGCGGTATATGGATGAAGCCCATGAGGCGGCCGTAACCATTGCGAAAGATGCGCATCATCAGTTTAAAGTTGATATTCAAATTCATGTTGGTCGTAGTTTTTTGGTGCATTGTGTTGCGTGCGATGCTGATGCGTATAAGGCTGTTAATTTGGCTGTTGAAAAATTAGCCTCACAAATGCGACGTTATAAAACACGTCTACGTGATAAAAAACGTCATATTGCCAATCATGAGCACAGATCAGAGCTTGTACAGAAATTTGTTATTAAGCCACAAGAAGAAGATACAGGTGATGATAACCCATTGATTATTGCTGAATCGACCAGTGAAATTCATACACTGAGTGTTGGTGACGCTGTTATGCGCATGGATCTATCATCTCTACCTGTTGTGTTTTTTAGAAATGCGGCTAATGGGGAGCTTAATGTTGTGTTCCGTCGTTCAGATGGGCATGTTGGATGGATTGACCCAACGCGTAAACTTGCTTAGGAAATACGTTGTTTTTTTATTTTTCGCGGGCTTTTGCTCGCGATTTTATTTTATTGCTTTACCGTGCCAGTTGATTCATCCAGGAAACGCTATCTGCTGTGTCTAAAAAGGTGTTAAAGGTCGATGCCAATGCGTTTAAGCGTTCAGGCACCCAGCTATCAATATCTGTACGTTTGAAATTTGATAACACATAGCCCGTTACGGCATCTTTGTGACCTGGGTGCCCTATACCAATACGTACACGCCAGTAGTTAGCACCAATTGCTTGATCAAGACTTTTGAGTCCATTATGACCACCGCTGCTGCCGCCACATTTGATTTTTATGCGCCCTTCTTCTAAATCGAGTTCATCATGAAAAACAACAAGGCGATCAAGCGGAATTTTATAAAAAGCCATAAGCGGAGCAACCGCACGTGCGGATAAATTCATGAAAGTTTGTGGTTTGATGAGATAGAATTTATGTGATTCAGAGGTGCCTTGGCATGTTGTCTCTGACACAGCTCCATTGGATTTAATTTTAAAGGCAGGCGACCGAATGTGATCGGCAATTACGTCAATGGCCATAAAGCCAATATTATGCCGATTAAGGGCGTATTGTGTGCCTGGATTACCTAAACCAACGAAAAGCCATGTTGCCATTTAACGTTGTCTCCTGTTTTAATTATTACCATACTCAACTTACTATACTCAATACCGATGATTTTTAGCAATTCCGCCGTTATAGCGAACCTGCGTAGCAGGTGTGGTTATTGTAAGAAAAAATATTTCCGACGTAACAGGCATTTCTGACGCAACAGGCATTTCCGTAATAACAGCCCTGGATCACCACAAAAGCCTTCGGCTTTTTCATGATGACGAGGGATGATAAAATTATCTTCTGCTGAAAATCATCGGTGTTGGGTATATTATCTTTGGTGAAAAAATGTCAGATTCATTATACATAAAAAAAGCGCATCTGCTTTTGAATGCAAATACGCCGCTTATTTTTGGACAAATCCTTAAGACTAATTACTCAGCCTCTTTTGCCTCTTCTTTGCCGCCAACAAGCGTTGCAATCACATGATCACGTGTCTTGTTTGCAGGTTTTACATTTGAAGGTAATGTAACAACATCAAGTGTGACGCTTCCACCCATATCAAGTTTAATGAGATCAATCGTGATGCTTTCAGGGATTTCACTTGGTGAACAAATGACTTCAAGAGAATGCGCAATCACGTTTAGCGTACCGCCACGTTTAACACCTGGTGCTTTATCTTCATTAAGAAAATGAATCGGTACATGTACATGGACGCGTGAGTCTTTGTCGATGCGTTGAAAATCGACATGCAATGGATGATCGGTAACAGGATGTAACTGTAAATCCTTCGCAAGAACTTGATGATCTTTGCCATTGATTTTAAGAACGAAGATGCGGCTAAAAAAACCAGCAACCATGCACTCGCGCAAAAGTTGTTTTTCGTTTACTGCGATCATTAAGGGAGCGGTATCTCCACCATAAACAATTGCAGGAATGAGGTCTGCACGGCGGATTGCGCGTGATGCACCTGTGCCAGCGGCTGTGCGCTCTTGTGCGTCAAGAACATGCGTTGTAGACATTTGTTACTCCCAATAATATATATAAGCATTCATTTTTTTACTTTATACACGTTTTTTTGTATAAATTCAATAATTCCTTTTTTGATTTTTATTAAAAAGGACGATTGTTACATGTGTGCTGTTAATGCACACATTATTGTATAATTGTAGGTTCTTACCTTAGAATAACCTGCTTTGTGTCGTTTGTCGATTGTTCTATCAAATTTTTTGCAACCTAATTATAATTGATCAAGTTTTTATGGTGGGTATAAATGGTAATGCAATTTGACGTTATTGTTGTTGGCGCAGGTCTTGTTGGGCGCTTGTTTGCAGTTGGTTTGGCGAAAAATGGGTTACGTGTAGCCTCGATTGATCGTGATGATGCATCGTCTATGTTAGATGCGACGCTGGATGGACGTACAACAGCTATTTCCCTTGGTTCACAAAAGATATTTGCTCGTTTGGGTTTGTGGAATGCAATTGCGCCGTATGCGCAACCCATAGATTATATTCGCGTCGTCGATGATGGATCACCATGGACGCTTGATTATGATGCAAAAGATATTAGCCATGAACCGATGGGGTATATTGTTGAAAATACGTATATCCGATCCTCACTTTATCAGGTAACACCTGATACATTAACTGTTTTTGCGCCAGAGGGTGTTGAATCAGTTGTTCGCGCTGATGATGGTGTGACGGTTACCTTGCAATCAAATCAGGTCTTAAGGGCACCGCTTATTGTGGCGGCAGATGGTCGATATTCGGCACTTCGGGCGCAAACAAATATTTGTGTGCAAACAAAAGATTATGATCAAAAGGCGTTTGTTGTACATATTTTGCATGATAAGCCACACAATAATACAGCGTTTGAGGTTTTCTTTAAGGATGGACCGTTGGCCGTTTTGCCATTGACGAATGATCCCATTACACATGCGCATCGATCAGGTTTGGTGTGGTGTAAACCGCGTGATTTTGATTGGGGGGGGTATAATGATGATGAGCTTAGTGCACTTTTTAAAACATGTTTCCCCTATTACGGGGATGTGACGTTTCAACCAAAACGGTGGCATTATCCCTTATCGTATACCAAAGTAAATTCAATGATTGATAACCGTATTGCTCTGATTGGTGATGCGGGGCATGTGATGCATCCGATTGCAGGGCAGGGGGTTAATCTTGGGTGGCGTGATGCGATTGTGCTTATCGAAAACTTAAGTGCAGCCAAAGCACAAGGGATTGATTTAGGGAATCCTTTTCTGCTAAAACAATACGAGAAACAACGTAAATATGATCGTTTGGGGTTGTTGTGGGCAACCGATGGGATTAATTGTCTTTATCAATCTCAATTGCCACCTGTGCGTTTTGCACGAAATGCTGCCTTTGCGGTTTTAAACTATATTAAACCTTTTAAACGTGCTGTCATGCGTCGTGCAATGGGAATGATATGATTGCTATCTTTTACAATGAATGCAACAATTGACGTTATTGATTTGAATATCAATAGGCATAATGATTTTTTTGAGAAATGGAGAATTTTATAAATGACAGAGACAACAACGCAAGCCGACGTAAATGAAACGCAAAATGTAGCGTTTGGGATTGTAACCCAATATATCAAAGATCAATCATTTGAAAATCCAAACCCTATTCAGGCTTTTTTGGATACGCCTGAAGAACAACCGTCAATTAGTATTGATATATCCGCAAAAGCATCAAAGGTGCGTGATGGTTTGTATGAAGTTGTTCTTGATATCCATACAAAAGGTGAATTTGATGGGCAAAATACACTCTTTATTGCTGAACTTAGTTATGGTGCGATTGTGGCTTTAGATGAAGCACAAGTGCCAAAAGAAGCTGTAGCGCCCCTTTTAATGGTGCATTTCCCAACGTTGATGTTCCCTTTTGCTCGTGCGATTATATCAGATATGACGCGGGATGGTGGTTTTCCAGCCTTATTATTGAATCCTGTTGATTTTGGTGCCTTATATCAGTCTCAGCAAGGGCAAACAGAGGCAGCGTAGTGCTTTTGTTTATGGCGAGCCAGCGTAAGCTGGTTTGGTCATTCTGTCATTGTTTTTTGCATTATTCCCAGATTGTCACGTGACCTAAAAAATTTCAGTGATGATGTTGTTTTATTAAGTACACGATATACGATGATTGATTATAAAGCCTTTTTTGCACACAAAATTCAAAACTTGCACGATGAACATCGTTATCGGATTTTTATCGATCTTGAACGGTTTCAGGAAAATCCCCCCTTTGCGTTATGGCATCCTACGGTGCAGTCAGGGCTTGATGATCTGTCACCGCGCAGTGTTGCTGTGTGGTGTTCGAATGACTATTTAGGGTTAAGTCATCACCCTGATATGATTCGTGCGCAAATGAAGGCGACGGCTCTTTACGGTACAAGTTCAGGTGGGACACGTAATATATCAGGAACAGGGCATTTGCATAATCTGCTTGAGGCACGCGTTGCACAGCTTCATCAGAAGGAGCACGCGCTTCTGTTTAGTTCAGGATATGTTGCAAATGAAGCAACGTTAACAACCCTTGGGGATCAAATTCCTGGCCTTGTTTTTTTAAGCGATGAAAAAGTCCATGCATCCATGATTCAGGGGATGCGCCATAGTCGTGCTGAACGTATTATTTTTAAGCATAGTGATTTAGGTGATCTTGAAATTAAACTTAAATCTCTTGACTTAGCGCAGCCAAAAATCATTGTCTTCGTCTCTGTTTATTCGATGGATGGTGATCGTGCGCCAATTGAGGCGATTGCCGATCTTGCTAAACGTTATAATGCGTTGACATATTTAGATGAGGTGCATGGTGTTGGTGTGTACGGGGCAGGTGGTGCAGGTGTTGCGGCTGAATTAGGGTTGAGCAATCGTATTGATATTATTCAGGGGAATTTTGCAAAAGGTTTTGGTGGCTTTGGTGGCTATATTGCGGGGACGCATGAATGTATTGATTTTGTGCGCTCCTACGCCTCTGGTTTTATATTCACAACATCATTACCACCTGCTGTTACCGCGGCAGCTCTGACCGCGATTGATATTCTTGAAAAAGATGCTCGTATTCAGGCTCAATTTCATGAGCGTGTTGCCTATTTAAAGCAACGTTTATCAAATAGTGTGATCCCGTTTATTGATTCAGGAAGTCATATTATTCCGATTCGTGTTGGCGATGCGGCGCATTGTCGTTTATTGTCTCAGCGTTTGCTCAATCAATATAATATATATGTGCAACCGATTAATTTCCCAACCGTTCCTCGCGGGGAAGAACGATTGCGCGTTACCCTTACGCCGCATCATACCGTTGACTTAATAGATGCTTTTGTGGATGCACTTTCGCAATTGTGGTCTGAATTTAAGTTAAGCCAAGCGGCTTAACTATCGCATGCACTTGAATTTAAAGGTGGGAGTCTATACCATTCAGATATAATTAGTTCTTGCTGAGTTATTTGTATGAGCCGTACCGCTGTTGCGATTTTATCGACCGAAAATTTGCTTCATAATTTGCGTGTAATTAAACAGCATGTGCATCCTGCTAAAATTATTGCGATGGTTAAGGCGAATGCGTATGGGCATGGCATTCGATCTGTTTCGCAGCGTCTTGATGGGCACGTGGATATGCTTGGTGTGGCCTCCATTGATGAGGCGCTTGCTCTTCGGAAGGCGGGGGTTAAGGCGGCAATTCTCCTTGTTGAAGGGGTGTTTGAGGCAAATGAATTGTTGATTGCCTCAACTGAAAATTTTCATGTTGTCTTTCATAATGAAAAGCAAATGGAATGGCTTTCTAAATGTGCGTTGCCGCGCCCGCTTTATGCCTGGCTTAAAATTAATACAGGAATGGGGCGTTTGGGGTTCTCTGTTGATGCAGCAGTGGTGGCTTATACGGCATTGTTAAATCATAAATATATTGCAAAGCCTGTTCGTGTGATGTCGCATTTTGGGTGTGCTGATGAAAAAGATCATGTATTTAATCAAAAGCAAAAGGATGCTTTTAATCATTTCCTTGGCATTACGTCATATGAGACGGCGTGTTTGAATGCGAATCAAGAACGATCCTTTTGTAATTCAGCTGCGCTTTTTAATTTTCCTGAATGTCATTATGACTTCGTGCGTCCTGGAATTGCGTTGTATGGGGTGAGTCCTATTGGGGGTGTTTCAGCATCAGAATTGGGATTAAAGCCTGTGATGACGCTGCAAACCAGCATTATTTCAATTCAGTCGATGAAAAAAGGCGATTCAATCGGCTATGGGGGGCGTTATATATGTTCAGTTGATATGCCTGTTGGGATTATTGCCTTTGGCTATGGCGATGGTTATCCAATTACGGCTAAGGATGGTACCCCGATTTTAGTTAATAATAGTGAATGTCCGCTTGTTGGACGTGTGTCAATGGATATGATTGCCGTTGATTTGCGAGGGGTGTCTGCGCATGTTGGCGATACAGCTGTGTTGTGGGGGGATGGTTTACCGATTGAGCGCGTGATGTCCCATACAATGAACATTACGTATGACATGCTGACGGGGGTTCAGCATCGTGTGAAATTCTTGTGGACGCAGGTATCAAATGAGGGAGACTAAAAAAAAGTGGAAGGTATAGAAAAAAGGTATTGACGTGTTGTGGGTTGGGTGCTATATCTATTTACACGCTGATGGCGACAACAACTTAAGAAGCGGCAGAAACGCTGGTTTCTTAAGGGAAAAGAAGTCGGAGGCAATGATCTTTGAG